>JAFMDF010000222.1 GCA_017857395.1 Bacteroidota bacterium
TTTTCTTGTAAAAAGTTGGGGAACTTTTTAGCCTCGTTTGCACAGCCTATATTTATCAAGACAATCGAATTTATCAAATTGGGTCACCCGCCATTAATATTGGTATTTGCGAAGGGAATGTAACTTTTAACTCACAAGCAGAAGTGGACGCTTTTTGTGGATGCGAAGTAGTGACAGGTGTTTTGGATATTGGTGGACGGTTTAACGGCTTAAGTGATATTGACGATATTGCTAATTTAGCAACAATAAAAGGAGTAGGCGAATATTTGTATGTTTGGGGGACTAATTTGACGACTTTATCAGTCTTTGAAAATACACATATTGCTAATAATCTTGGTATTAATTCCAATAGTCAATTAATTACTATAGATGCCTTTAATCAATTAGAAAACTTAAATACGCTCTTTATTACGTCTAATTCCAGCCTTCAACAAATAAATGGGTTTCAAAATTTAAAAGAAGCGAATGTGTTAACGATGGCGCTTAATGCTAGTTTGACCCGTTTAAACGGCTTTAGCCAACTTGAGGAATTGAATGGTTTTACTTTTCAAAGTAATGATAGCTTTCAAATATTAGATGAATTAGCGGACTTAAAAAATATTAACAGGCGCTTTGAAATTACCAATAATGATTTATTAGAAACAACTAGTTTTCAACCACTGAATGGAGTAGTAGAGACTGTTTTTATCATGGATAATCCCTTGCTAAAATCGCTTCCTGCCATTGGGCAATTAACCATCAATGATTTTTTAACAATCAGAGATAATATAGCCTTAAGTGATTGTTGTGAACTTGTCACTTTGCTAGATGAGGATTTTAATAATGGACATAATGCGGGTACGCTTACATTAGCTAACAACGGTAATTTTTGTGAGACAAAGGAGGCAGTTCTGGCAAACTGTAGCGATAATGAACCTTGCGATACTTCGATTTGTCAAGGAGATGTGATATTGCAGACACAGGCAGAGGTGGATGCTTTTTGTGGATGTACGGTGATTGAGGGAAATTTAAGAATTGGGAAATTAATTTTTGATATATTAAGCCCTTCTTCTTTAATTAGTAGTGATGTACATTCTTTAGCAAATTTACATCAACTTGAAAGAGTGAAAGGCTATGTGAGTATTCTTAATACCGAACTTTCTGACTTGGAAGGATTGAATAAATTAAAACAAGTCGGTTCCAATCTTGCTCTTGGAGGAAATAAAAAACTCCTTTCTTTGGAAGGCTTAGAAAATTTAACAACAGCTGAAGGAATCTTTTCTTTGACTTATTCTTTATTGGTAGATAATTTGGATGCTTTACAGAATCTTACTTCCATTGGTACACAAATTATAATTCATGATAATACGCAATTAAAATCTATCAAAGGACTTTCTTCTGTTCAAAGTAATAGTTACGAAAGAATCATCATTAGAGATAATCCAGTTTTGGAGCGTCTAGATGGATTGGAAAAATTACAATTTATTAACGGCAGGCCTTGTTGTACTTCTCTGTTATTCCAAAGAAATAATAGCTTGATAAATATAGATGCCTTACAAAATATTCAATTAATCAAAGGAACTTTATCTATAAAAGGTAACCAACGGCTGATGGATTGTTGCCCTATTGTTCATTTAGTTGATAATAATTTGGAGAATGGAAAAGTAGATGGAACTATCTTTTTTGAAGATAATCCTCAATTCTGTAACTCTGCGGCGGCAATCCTTCAAAATTGCCAAACCCCACCGCCAACCTGTGATAACATCCAAATTCAAACTCAAAACAATCAAATCGTTATCGAAGGTTTAACTGCACCCAACGAAATCGTCAAAGTATTCGACAAAGATTTTAACATCGTTTATCAATGTGTAGCGAACTGTGAAGAAACCCAAATGGCAGGCACTTTTTCAGTAGGAAATTATACGGTTGACTTGCAATTATATGATGAAAATTGGGTACTTATTTGTGTGGAACAGCGGACAGTAGTTCTGGATAATAGTACTACTAATCCTTGTAATGGGACTAATTGTGAAACGATTTCACCTGTTTTAGCCAATATTCCTGCTGATATGACGGTGGAATGTGATGCTATTCCAAGTGAACCTACCAATGTTACGGCAACGGATAATTGTGACGATAATGTAGAAGTTCAATTCGAAGAGGTAAGACTAAATAGAAGTTGTGTAGATAATTATGTTTTAACTCGTACTTGGACGGCAACGGATAATTGTGGAAATTCGACCCAAAGCATTCAAGTAATCACAGTACAAGATGCAACGCCTCCTGTTTTAACCAACTTACCTGCTGACTTAACTTTCAATGCAAGCGATGGTTTTGATACCACTTTTCCAACTGGTGTAGATAATTGTGATCCAAACCCAACCTTAACAGTAGAAGATGCAATTAATTCGACAGAAACAGAAATCGTCCGAACTTTTACTACGACCGATAATTGTGGAAACTATGCAACCGCTCAACAAATTATTACCATTATTCAAGACGGAAATAATCTTTGTGATGCACTCGAAATTACCACAACTAATAATGAAATAAGCTTTAAAAATATTGACGCTCCCAATAGCATCGTCAAAGTTTTTGATGCGAATTATCAAATTATTTTTGACTGTACGGCGACTTGCGAAAATGAGTTAGTTGTACCTGTTATGGGCGAAGGCATTTATCATACGGATGTGCAGTTTTATGATGAAAATTGGACGTTTATTTGTAAGGATAGGCAGGATATTGAAGTGATTGATGATAGTGAACCTTGTAATACAACTATTTGTCAAGGGGATGTAGTTTTGAGAACACAAGTACAGGTAGATGCTTTTTGTGGTTGCGAAATTATTGATGGTAGATTAGATATTGGAACTCAGTTTGCAGATATTAACAGCTCCGATTCTAGCGATATTCACGACCTCAGTAATTTGATAGGGATAAGAGAAGTAAGACAAACCGTAAATATTAAGCGGACAAAACTAAAGAACCTTAGAGGCTTAGATTCATTAGAAGTAATCGGAAAAGGGTTTGGGGTGTTAATAAATGAGGAGATAATATCATTGGCGGGTTTAGAAAAATTAAAATCGGTAGGAGGTAACACTACTAGTCAAGATGGTTTTACTATAAGTAAAAACAGGAAAATAGAGCAACTAAATAACCTCCGAAAAATAGAATATATTGGAGATTGGCTTATCATTGATAATAATCCTAAACTACAATCTATTGAAGGACTTTCTTCTTCCCGAACCACTACTTTAGATAGGATATTTATTCATGATAATGAATCACTAATAAACCTAAACGGATTAGAAAATATTAAGTACATTAAAGAGGTAAACTTTGGTGTTATTTCTATACTTAGGAATAAAAATTTAGAGAATGTAAATGGGTTGGAAAATATTGAATTAATTGAAAAAGGATTTCTAATTAGTAGAAATGATAAACTTGCTGATTGTTGTGGCATCGCTCATTTATTAGATGAAGACCCAACAAATGGAGTAGTTCTTGGAGTTACTCAGATTCAAAGAAATCTTGGTTTCTGTAATGCCCCTACTACTATTTTGGAAAATTGCGAAAATAATCTTGAAGCATCATGTGATTTTGTTGAAATTATAACGACTGTCCCATTGGGAATCTCAATACAAAACCTCATAGCTCCCATCCAAATCGTAAAGGTTTTCGATGCCAATTATGCGACCGTTTTCGACTGCTTTGGGGATTGCGAAGAAACGATTAATCTAACTGATTTAGCGGTAGGTAGATACCATATCAACATCAATTTCTACGACGAAAACTGGCAACCTATTTGTGAAAAAGTAGAAACCGTAGAAATTGAAGCCAATACCCAAGATAGAAATACCCAATTATTACCAGCAGACTTTGCCTTATATCCAAACCCTGCGGAATTGGAAACATTTATTGATTTAGGTAAGCTAAAAGGGGAAACTGTCCAATTAGTTTTATTTAATCAGTTTGGGCAAAAGATTAGCGAACAAACAGTCAGAAAAGTAGCAGTACAAAAAGAAAGAATTGATATATCTACTTTACAAAATGGCGTATATATTTTACAAATTAAGGCGGCAGGCAAACGACCGATTGCTAAAAAAATGATAGTGAATCGGCTTTATTAAATAACTGGTAGTAAAGGCCTTTAGGCTTTCGGGTCAGCGACCTTTAGCAATTCCCATTTTGGACTTTTTAATAGCGCCTATTATCCAGTAAATTCCTATTACTGGATAATTTCAAGGGCATTTTTGAAAAAATCTTCCAGTAACGGGAAGTTACTGGAAGATACCCCAAGCCAAAATGGGAATTGCTGACCGACCTTCAGGTCGGAATATTTTGTTTGAAACGCTAAATTATCCAAACAAAATCAGGCCTAAAGGCCTTTGACGGGAAAGCCTGAAGACTTTGCTACCGATTTACGAATCAAGCTAACTAATCGCTAAGTAACGTTAAAAAAATAACTCCGTCATTTGGATGCCAGAACACCATGATTTTCAAAATCATGGTTTCTAAAAAGTCGAAGTTATTCTTTGTTCATTACTAAGTTGATTTTTCCTTATCGAATCGTTATCAACTTCCCTTCTTTAAATGAAGTCGTAAAAGCTGTAGCAGCTATAGTGGCCTGTGTCGCATCTGATAAGGTTAAAGCAGGTTGTCTACCTTCCAAAATACAATTAATAAAATCTTCCGTCATTAAGAAAAAGGCCTGTTCAAAGCGATCCCAAAAAGTTTCTACACATTCTTGTCGAATGCCATACTGATCGTAAATTTCTACTCGATTCATAGCAGCAGGGCGACCAATTCTTAAAGTACCATGCGTGCCGACCACTTCTGTATACGTATCATGCCCTTGCATGGCAGTCCGACTAGCGTTGATAACTGCCATCGTATTATTTTCAAAAACACAAGTTGTCATGACATTATCTGCATCACCTGCTGTAGCAAATGCAGGATATTTATAAGCGCCTCCAATGGACCAAACAGTTTTAATTTCCGACCCTAAAAACCAGCGAGCTAAATCAATATCATGGACATTAAAATCATGGAAAATACCGCCACTTTTGGTAACGTATTGAATTTGCCATTCTGCAATGGTGTCTTTATCTACGGTTTGTGAACGCACTAAATAGGGCTTACCAATAGCACCTGCATCTACTTTATCTTTCGCATATTTATAACTTGGGTCAAATCGCCGAACAAAACCTACGACGGCTAATTGATTGGGATAATTGGCGGCTACTGCTTCCACTTTTTTACAAGCTTCTTCGGTAATAGCTAACGGTTTTTCACTAAAAACATGAAGCCCTGCTTTTAAGCCTTTGATGATATGTGTTGCGTGCATATCGGTAGAACTGATGACAAAGACGGCATCGAGTGCTACATCTTTTAGCATGCGATCATAATCGGAAAAGGTGTTAGTAATACCTAATTCCTTTTCAGCAAAAGCTAATTCTGTTGGATTAATACTACAAGCAGCAACTAAATCTACTTGGGGTATTTTATAATGCAAATTTTTAGCATACGCTTCGCCCATTCGTCCGAGACCGACGATGGCTACTTTTAGTTTTTTCAATATAAAATTTATTAAAAATCAGTAAAATAAATCCCTACCCAATATTCCCTAACAAAATGTAAATCAAAACTGTCACCATAACCAGCACGCCGCTCAGCGCCTTGGCATATTTCCATTGCACCATTTCCACCACACCTATATCCGTAATCGTAAAGGTATTGACCCTAGGATACATCGCAGAAACTAAGTGCATGACAATGATATTCAGGACAAATTCAATTCCCCAAATATGCACAAAATGTAAATCTACTTGAAGAATATGGTCAAGAAGGATATAGAAAAGTAAGCCAAAAATCAACCCTGCTTTAGCACCAATCGCCGAGACTTTTGGAAAGAAAAATCCTGCTAAAATCACGGTTGCCATTGGAATAAAAAAGATACCATTAAGTTGCTGTAATAATTGATATAAACCATCGGGTGCATTGGCAACAAAAGGAGCGACTGAAATGGCAAAGACGGCTAGAATAGCGGAAACCGTTTTACCCATCCAAACTAGGCTTTTTTCAGATGCAGCGGTATTAAAATAACGTTTGTAAATACCCAAACTAAAAACGGTCGCTGCACTATTTAAGGCACTATTAAACGTACTTAAAATAGCCCCTAATAAAACGGCAACAAATAAACCAGTTGACCAGGTTGGTAATACCTTTTTGACCAAATTAGGGTAAACCATATCTGGGTTATCGTATAAAGAATCGCCAAAGTAATAAAAGCCTATTATACCCGGTAACACAATAACCAAAGGAATCAATATCTTTAAAACACCTGTAAATAATAAGCCTTTTTGTGCTTCTTTTAAACTGACTGCCCCTAAGACACGCTGGATAATATGCTGATGCATGGTCCAGAAGTATAATTGATTGATAATTAGACCTGTAAATAAAACACTAAAGGGTAGAATAGCACTCCTTGCGCCTTCTCCAACCGATGCTTCTTGGCTAATAACCTGAAATTTTTCTGGCGCATTGGCAAATACTTTACTTATCCCTGTAGCTAGGCTACCATCTCCAATGTCCCAAAGTGCTAAAATAGGAACTGCTAAGCCTGCAATAAGCAAACCAAAGCCATTAATTGTATCGGTATAAGCGACCATTTTTAGACCACCAAAAATGGCATAGACTGCACCAATAATACCTACGGTTAAAATGGTTAGTACTAAGCCCTGTTGCGTACTAATACCTAACAGACTAGAGATATCAAAAATGCTTTCAATATTGATAGCTCCTGTGTAAAGTACAATTGGTAAGAGGGTGGTGACAAAGGAAATAATGAGCAGTAGCGCAATTAAAGTACGAGTCAATCCGTCAAATCGTTTTTCTAAAAATTCGGGTATAGTCGTTAAGCCCATTTTTAGATAACGAGGCACAAAATAGAGCGCCGCCACCACTAATGCCAATGCCGAAGTCACTTCCCAGGCAATGATAATCGCCCCATTTTTATAAGCCGAGCCATTCATTCCAATCAGGTGTTCTGTGGATATATTGGTGAGTAACATCGAGCCAGCAATGACAATACCTGTGAGACTTCTGCCTCCTAAAAAGTATCCGTCTTTTGTATTCAATTTATCTTTTCGGAGCTGCCAAGTGGCATAAGCGGCAACAAATCCAGTAAAGGCAAGAAAACTTAGTAATTGGAGCATAAATTAATTATTTTTCGTTTTTATAACACAAAACTAGATGTAACACAACTCTCCGAGTTGTGCCATGGGTTTAACGAGAACACACAATTTTTGGAGTTATACACTCAGGTTATATATAGATGCTGCACAACTCGGAGAGTTGTGTTACTTTATTTTTACTGGCTTATTTTTCCTAACTGATTCATTCGCTGCAATCGCAATCTTTGTCGCCATCAAAGCATCATGAACACCACCAATAATAAGTTGATTGTTTTTTACGGAATTAATGAAAGCACTCATCTCCTTACAATAAGATTCGGTATATCTGTCCATAAAAAAATTATAAGGCAATCCACGGTGGCTGCCTTTTTTATCATAAAATTGCTGTGTATCGGCGTAAGTATTCTCGATTTTACTCATACCTTTAGACCCAAAGATTTCTAATCGTTGGTCATAGCCATAAACCGCTTGCCGACTATTATCAATGACGGCTAAACAACCGTTCGAAAATTTTAAAGTAATGACTGCTGTATCAATATCTCCTGCTTTGCCAATCGCTTTATCTACTCGTACAGCTGCTTTCGCAAAAACTTCGACGACTTCGCTGCCCACAATAAAGCGAGCCATATCAAAATCGTGAATCGTCATATCCATAAATAGACCGCCTGATACTTTAATAAATTTAATAGGTGGTGGGGCAGGGTCTCGACTCGTAATTTTTAGAATATGCGGGTCTCCAATTTTTCCTGCGCTAACTTGCTGTTGCACCGCTGCAAAATTAGGGTCAAATCGGCGATTAAAACCCACTTGCAATTTCACCTTTGCCTTGTTGACCATTTTATGTATGCGCTCAATTTTCTTGACCGTTAATTCTAAAGGTTTTTCACAAAAAATATGCTTGCCCGCTTTTGCGGCAGCTTTGATATGCGGTAAATGCGTATTGGTTGGCCCACATAGAATAACCGCTTCTATATCGGCATGTTGAATGACTTTTAAGGAGTCTTGATAAATTTCCTTGATGCCTAGGTTTTTGGCAAAATCATAGCCTGTATCGCTTGGCGTGGAAGCAGCAACTACCATTGCTTCTGGAATTCGATAAACTAGATTCTCTAAATGGACTTTACCTATCCTGCCTAGTCCAATAACGCCTACTTTAAGTTGGTCTTTCACTTCCTTCAATTTGGATGTTAGTATTGAATAAAGAGGGCAAGATAGTAATTACTTCCTTTTTTAATAAATTTATTTATCTAGGATTGCACTACTATTTACATCGCCTAACTTTATTCCAATAAAATCAACGATTAAAGGGCGACTAAAATAAAAAGCCTCAATTTTAAAACTAGTAGGGTAAGTTTCATTAGCAGGGTTTGGTGTTAGAAATTCATAATCTGTTGGAACAAACAACCAAGATTGACCAGTCGGAAAGTTGTTTTCAATATTTAATATTATTTTCTTTAGGGTTAAAATATCAAAAGTAGTGACTGTGCCAGAAAAATTTACATCAGCAGCTAAGAATTGATAAGGCGTATTCAAAGGGGTGATACCTAGACCTAACAATGTTCTTTAGGAAAAAAACGTTAAGCAATTAAAAAATGTACTTACGACATATTTTAAAAGAGGTCCTTATTTTTTCATTATTAACGGTAACCACACAAGTTGGTGGGCTAGTTTATTTAATTTACAAATTGACCGCTAATCAACTTAAAAAAAGACGAGTAGAAAAGCCTCCATTTTTAGTAGGTCTATTTATTTTTTTATTACAATATTTCTTTTTTACTCTTGTCATTATTCCGCCAATCGCCAAGCAATTTGGTAGAGTACCCATGCCTTATTTTGCTACAAAAGATAATTCCATAAAGCCGCTAACTATCTTTACTTGTTTGTTGAATCGACAGTATGTCAAACCCATTTTAAAGGAACAAATAATACATACTGCCAAAGTTGTAGCCAAAGAATTTCCGAATACTCGGATAGTCTATTTAGATGCCAATTTCCCATTTTGGAATGGCTTTCCACTATTACCGCATTTAAGCCATAAGGATGGAAAGAAATTGGACTTAGCATTTATGTATAAAGATAAAGTTACTGGAAAAGTAATCAATGGAAGTCCTTCTTTTTACGGATATGGTGTTTTTGAAGCCCCACAAAAAGGAGAGTTAAATCAGCCTACTATTTGCAGGAAAAAAGGCTATTGGCAATATAGTTTTTTAGAAAAAATAACTCCTCAATGGTCAAAAGAAAAGATTGTTATAGATGAACAACGAACCAAGCGACTAATGCAATTATTAGCAAAAAATAAGCGCATTAAAAAGATTTTTATAGAACCTCATTTGAAAACAAGATGGGGATTAAGCAATTACAAAAAGATACGCTACCATGGCTGTCATGCGGTACGACATGATGACCATATTCATGTTCAGTTGTAGCTTACTGCCTACTGCCTACTGCTACTGCCTTCCGAACACTTCCATGTTCTAATAAAAGTGCTTTAGCGGTTTCATAGTCTAAATTTTTTAAATTATTCATCACCATTTTTGTGCCTCTATCCACCAATTTATTATTACTCAATTGCATATCGACCATACGATTGTCAACGACTCTTCCTAGTTGAATCATGACACTAGTACTAATCATATTCAAAACCAATTTTTGAGCAGTTCCCGATTTCATTCGAGTGCTACCTGTAACAAATTCAGGCCCTACAATAACTTCAATTGGAAAATCAGAATTCGCTGCCATTGGTGAACTTAGATTACAGGTAATACAGCCTGTCGTAATGCCGGATTTTTGGCAAGCAGCTAATCCTCTTACCACATAAGGGGTCGTTCCTGATGCAGCAATGCCAACTACGGTATCTTGCGTATTAAGCTGATAAGCCTGTAAATCTTTCCAAGCCAAATCCACATCATCTTCTGCAAATTCTACGGCTTTTCGGATAGCACTATCACCGCCTGCAATTATCCCAATCACCCAATCATCGGTGACGCCAAAAGTAGGTGGACATTCAGAAGCATCTACTACGCCTAATCGACCACTTGTACCTGCACCAATATAGAATAATCGACCGCCATTTTGCATTTTTGGTACAATTGACTTTACCAATAATTCAATTTGAGGGATGGCTTTTTCTACGGCAAAAGCAACAGTTTTATCTTCTTTATTAATATTGGTCAATAATTCATTGACCGACATTTTTTCTAAATGGCGGTGATTGGATGGACTTTCGGTTATTCTTTGCATTTTTATGACGGTTCACGGTATACGGTTGATGGTACACGGTATTTATACTAATTAAAAAAGGTAAAAGTAAGGATAAGTTTTTAACCCGAAACGGGCAATCCACATCTGCAGACTGACCGTGAATGATGATTTCGCATCAGATAATTCCAAATTATCTGATACGTATACTAAGCCATTGGTTTTCAGTATACGTATCAGACAGCCTTGAAGGTGTCAGATACGAAATCCATCTGATCTGGAAAACGGACAACTGACAACTCACACCCCAAACTGCGTCAAATGATGGTCTAAATGTTTAGCAAAAAGGACATTCCATTCGGTAGCCGTCAATGCGCCAAAAGAAGGAGATTCCAAGCCTTCAAAATGAGTAGTGCCTAAGTCGTAACTTTTTTGCAAGTAAGCCACTAATCGCTTTTTCTCTTGCTCAAAATCTTTCGTTTTTTCAGTCATGACAAATTGAGGGGCTGTTCTACCATTTTTAGGATAGGGCTTTGGGCCACAAACAGTAGGTTTTACAAAAGTCTTAAGCATGAACCGCATGAAAAAATTGGCTTTAGGATGAATGTCTTCGTGTGCCATTTCATAAGCTACATTTACATGAGCCAGCATTTGAGCGACATTCATTTTTCCCCAGCCTGGTTTTGAATCGGGGGTTAATTGGTTGATTCTATCAATTGTTGTTTGTAAGTCGGTTGAATTAAATAGATTTCTCATAATTGTTAAATTGAAGATTAGGTGAATGGTACAAAAGTAAGCAGTCTCGTAAAAATAAAAAAGAAGCCTCCCGTGAGAGAGACTTCTTGCCTTAAATGAACTCCTTCTGTAAAAGGAATTTATAGCGTATTGATAGTTTTAATCCAACTGAAATTATGTTTTTAAAACTATTATTTTGACTACTAATAACTGAAAAGTAACAGGGTATATTAGCTTTTTAAATTAATATTTTGTTAAGGCGTCTTTAAAAAGACTTGTAAAGAATAATATTTTGAATTTCGCTATAAAAAAATGGATTATTACGATTGGTTTAAAACCCAAATTTATTTTTTCTTTTCTAATTTTCTGAATTTTAAGCTTGATGTTTGCGGTAAAGCAGGTTTGAAATTTGGCGTTAAAATTGCTGTTTCAATTAAATTTTATTTCGTAACTTTCCAGTATGGATGAAATCCACGGATACATAGAACGGATTACTTTCCAGAATGCGGACAACGGTTATACGGTTGCTCGCTTAAAAGAAGGGAGGAAGAAAGACTTAACTACGGTAGTTGGGACACTAACTTCTGTGCAAGTGGGCGAATCTGTGAGGTGCAAAGGCTTTTGGAAGAATGATATTAATTATGGCTATCAATTTATAGTCAAAGAATATGAAGTAGAACGACCTTCTTCCGAAAAAGGCATTAAAAAGTATTTAAGTTCTGGCTTAATTAAGGGCATTGGGCCAGCATTTGCAGAACGAATTGTAGATTATTATAAATTAGAAACTTTAGATGTCATTGATGCCAATCCAGAAAATTTACTAGAGATTAATGGGATTGGTGCAAAAAGAGTAGAGCGGATTAAAAGCTGTTGGGCAGAACAAAAATCCATTCGAGAAGTCATGGTTTTTTTGCAGAGTTTTGGGGTCAGTCCAACTTATGCTAAAAAGGTGTTTAAGACCTATGGGGATAAAAGTATTGAAACGGTACAAAAAAATCCGTATCAACTAGCCAGAGATATTTGGGGCATTGGTTTTAAAACGGCTGACCAAACGGCTCGACAAATGGGTATCCAAATGGCAGCGGATATTCGGATAGATTCAGGGGTGGAGTACGTTTTGTCAGAGCTATCGAATGAAGGGCATACTTGTTATCCTGTCGATAAGTTTTTAGAAAAAGCACAAGAATTATTAACCGTTGAATCGAATTTGATAGATGCTAGACTAGAAGCCATTTTAGCAGAAGATAGAATTGTGATTGCTAGTTTGGAAGTTGCCGAACAACCAATTATGTGTATTTGGTTAAAATTATTTCACGTTTGCGAAAGAGGCATTGTGAAAGAATGGAAACGCTTGCACAAAGGGAAATCACTACTCCGAAAAATAGCCCCTGATAAAGCAATTATTTGGGCAGAAGAAAAATTAAAAATAGAACTCGCTCCAAATCAAAAAAAAGCCGTTGCGCAAAGTTTATCGGAGAAAATTCAAATTATTACAGGTGGCCCAGGCACAGGAAAAAGTACAATTACGAAAGTCATTTTATTAATCACCCAACAATTGACCAAAAAGATATTATTAGCTGCACCAACAGGACGGGCAGCCAAACGGCTTTCAGAAATTACCAAAATGGAAGCCTCCACTATTCATAGTTTATTAGAATTTGATTTTGGGATTAATGGCTTTCGCAAAAATCTAGACAATCCTTTGGATTGCGATTTATTGATTGTGGACGAAGCGAGTATGATTGATACGGTGTTGATGTATAGTTTATTAAAAGCGATTCCTAGCCATGCGAGATTAATTTTAGTGGGCGATATTGACCAACTGCCAAGTGTGGGTGCAGGGAATGTCTTGCAAGATTTGATTGCCTCCGAAAAGATTCCTGTTACTCGGTTAACCGATATTTTTCGACAAGCGGCGAATTCTAAAATTATCATCAATGCCCATAAAATCAACGCAGGGCAATTTCCAAATATTAAAACGGAACCTGACGCAGATTTTTTCTTTATTGAAAAAGAATTGCCAGAGCAGATTGTTGAATTAATTCCAACCTTGGTCAAAAATCGTTTACCGAAAAAATATGGCTTAAATAGTTTTAATGATATTCAAGTTTTAAGTCCGATGAATAGAGGAATTATCGGCACTCGAAACCTCAATCTTATTTTACAAAAGGAACTCAATCCATCTAAAGACCCTTTAATCAAAATGGGTAGAACTTTTCATTTGCATGATAAAGTGATGCAATTGAAAAATAATTATGACAAAGAAGTCTTTAACGGAGATGTTGGTCGAATCCAAAAAATAGACCGTATCGAACAAGAATTATACGTAGACTTTGAAGGCAAACTAGTCAACTACGATTTTTCGGATATTGACCAATTAATGCTCGCCTATGCCGTGTCGGTGCATAAATATCAAGGGAGTGAATGTCCTTGTATTATTATGCCGATGCACACGACGCATTATATGATGCTCTTTCGGAATATGCTCTATACAGGCATGACTAGAGGGAAACGCTTGGTTATTATTATTGGGACGAAGAAGGCACTTTCTATGGCTATTCGGAATAATAAGGTGGCTAAGCGGTATTCTGGTTTGGAGAAGGCTTTTGCCTAATCTACCGTCACTTTACTGCCCCACCAATCCGCATTAGGTGACCATCCTTCCGTCAAAAAATCTGCCCGTTGTTTTTCCAAACGAGGCAGCAAAGTCTCCTCATAATAACGATATTTTAACTGAAACGAATCTTCACTATACAACGAATCAAGGGTTGGATATAAAACAGGCAAACCATCAAACTCATCCGTTAATTGCTGACTTAATCGAGCAGCAATTTCAGGAAAAGTCGCACTAACTTCTATTTGTTCTTCAATATCTTTTTCCAAATTATACAACTCTTCATGTCCATCCTCATAATAACGAATCAATTTCCAAACGCCTTCTCGAATAACTGCTGACGGGTCACCGCCTTGATTGCCATAATGCGGATAATGCCAAGTTAAGGCACGTTGATTAATGGTTTTGCCTTCCAAAATAGGTTTTAAACTCACGCCATCATTATGTAAATCTGGGCGAAGTGGAATATTGGCTAAATCCAATAAAGTTGGAAAAAAATCAGTCCCGTTGACAGGTGTATTATTTTGTTGACCATTATGATTGAGCCAAGGAACATTGACTAAATAAGGGACTCGAAGTCCACCTTCCCATTGATAGCCTTTACCACCCCGAAGCGGAGAGAGGGAAGTTGAAAAATTATCGCCCGAAGTAACGCCACCATTATCAGAGGTAAAAATGACAATGGTATTATCGGCTAAGCCTAATTGTTCCAAGGTTTGCAAAACTTGCCCAACGGCATCATCCATTTGTTCAATCAAACCAGCATAAACAGGATTGTCTTGATGTTGGCGAATCGGCATTCGTCTTTCCATTTTAAAGCCAGTATCTGCAATGCCTTGTTGTTCCGCTTTTTTTCGGTATTTATTCCATTTATCTTCAGACGTTTGAATCGGTGCATGAACCGCATAAAAAGAAAGGTACGCTAAAAAAGTCGTATCCTTATTTTCTTCGATAAAAGCACTTGTTTCTTTAGCTAATTTAGCAGATAAACTCATTCCTTTTTCAGCTGGATAATCTTCCATTTTTGGATTGTTAAAAGGAGAAAAGAATCCACCACTATAAGGCCCACCCCGATGATAACCGCCTTGATTTTCATCAAAACCGTGGTCTTCTGGATGCGAGCCTTCATTGCCTAAATGCCATTTTCCTGCAAAGAAAGTCGCATAACCTGCTGTTTTTAATAACTCTGGTAGGGTAGTGTATTCATGGGGTAAATGGTCGCCATTCGAAGGTGGTAAGGTTTTAGTATATCGCTTATGCTTTCGCCAGTTTTCTCCTGTCGGTGCGCCAATCCAATCGGTAATACCATGTCGTGCAGGCGATTTTCCTGTCATTAAACTCGCTCTGGAAGGGCTACATACTTGACAAGCTGCATAACCATTCGTAAAGACCATTCCTTGTTGGGCGATTTTATCAATATTGGGTGTTTCATAATAAGTGCTGCCCATACAACTTAAATCATTATAGCCTAAATCATCGGCTAAAATGAAGAGGATATTTGGCTTAGCCGATTTCGTTTCAGGCGTTGCTTGCTTGCAACTCAAGGTTATTAAGGCAAGAAGAAAAAAGGAAAATTGGAAAATATTTTTCATGATATTGATTTATCGTAATTTTTTTTGCTACCCATCTTACGTACCTACGGCACGAATTTCGGTGGATATAGGTTCATTTTTTTGCTATCCTGCTACCCATCTTTAGTCCCTACAGGACTTTTTGGAAAGATCAGTCTATTCTATTCTATATTGAATCCGTGTTATTATAAAATCCGTTGGGAAGTCAAATCCGTTGGGAAAATTATTTGCCCTAATTAAATCCGTGGTAGTTTTCATCCGTGGGGAAATAAAATCCGTGGGAAAAACACTAGAG
>JAFMDF010000223.1 GCA_017857395.1 Bacteroidota bacterium
TTTTTCTTGTAAAAAGTTGGGGAACTTTTTAGCCTCGTTTGCACAGCCTAACTTAGGCGTTTTTTCATTACATTATTTCGTAAATTCTCGAAGTAGCTTGAGCATCTTGCCCGAGTAGAAACAGTAGCATCTTCGCTATCTTATCAGAATAAAATCACTTATAGTCATTCCTAAAACTACTACTTGGGCTAGAAGCCCAAGCTACTTTAAGAAATAATCCCACCAGCAAATTATTAAGAGTTTCCCTTTTTCCTTACTTTCACACTTATTCCTAACCAACCCTACTTGAATATGAGCAATCGTCTATTCCTAATTATCGGACTATTAATCCTTCACTTACCCATTTTTAGCCAAAATAAAGCTACTTTTCAACCCGCAGAAATAGCTCGTTGGGAACAACAAGCTAAAAATGTAGAAATCATTCGAGACAATTGGGATACCCCACATGTTTATGGAAAAACCGATGCAGATGCAATTTTCGGCATGCTCTACGTCCAATGTGAAGATGATTTTCATCGCTTGGAACATAATTATATTGATGCTTTAGGTCGGATGTCGGCAGCTTTTGGGGCAGATTATTTATACCATGATTTACGTGCTGCTATGTTTATGGACGAGGCAACCGCTAAAGCTTACTATGCAAAAAGTCCAGCTTGGATGAAAAAATTATGTGATGCTTTTGCGGATGGGATTAATTATTATTTGCACACCCATCCTGAAGTTAAACCTAAACTAATCACTCGTTTTCATAATTGGATGCCTTTCTATTTTAGTGAAGGCAGTATTGGTGGCGATATTACCCGTATTTCTTTACGAGGTTTAGAAAATTTTTATGCCAATGAAGGCATGAGTTATATAGATGACCGCTGGGCATTAGAAGAAGCACCAACAGGGTCTAATGGTTTTGCGATTCATCCTTCTAAATCTGTCTCTGGCAATTCGCTTTTTCTGATTAATCCACATACCTCTTATTATTTCCGTTCGGAACTGCATGTGAATAGTGAGCAAGGTTTAAAAGCTTACGGGGCGGTCACTTGGGGGCAATTTTTTATCTATCAAGGTTTTAATGAAAACTGTGGTTGGATGCATACTTCCACTTATGCGGATTGTATTGACCAATATGAGGAAACGATTAAAAAAGACGGGAATCAATTTAAGTATAAATACGGCAATGAATGGCGAACTGTTACCGAAAAAACAGTTACGATTCCTTATAAACAAGGGAATCAATTAGCAGAAAAGGCATTCACTTTTTATAAAACCCATCATGGGCCAGTCATTAGAAAACAAGGCGATAAATGGATAACCTTCCGTATGATGGAACGCCCATTAGATGCTTTGCGCCAATCTTTTTTGCGAACAAAAGCCAAAAATTATCGACAATTTAAAAAGACCATGAAAATCCGCACCAACTCTTCTAATAATACGGTTTATGCCGATAATAAAGGAAATATCGGCTATTGGCATGGCAATTTTATTCCAAAACGAAATCCAAATTATGACTATAACGGCTTAATTGATGGCAGCAATCCTGAAACAGATTGGAATGGTTTGCATAAACTAAAAGAAATGGTGTATGTCAAAAACCCAAAATCTGGCTGGCTGCAAAATTGTAATGCGACGCCTTTTACCGTTGCGGGGGAACATAGTCCCAAACAAAGTGATTATGCAAAGTATATCGCACCAGACCGAGAAAATTATCGGGGGATTAATGCCGTTCGAGTATTGAGTAGAGAGAATAAATATACGCCAGCCAAATTAGCTTTAGCTGCTAACGACCCTTATTTGACCGCATTTGAAAAAATCATTCCCGATTTGGTTCACAATTATAGAAATTCAAAAAATAGAGACAAATATAGTATTGAAGATGCCATTGATATTTTAGATTTATGGGATTTCAAATATGGGGAGCAATCAGTCGGTACTTCTCTAGCCATCTATTTCACAGAAGACTTGTGGAATAAAATGAACCAGCCAAACTTAAGGGATATTCGCAGAAAAATGCCAATGGACGACTATTTAATTCAATACGCTTCTACTACCGAAAAATTAACCGCTTTACAATCTGCCGTCGATAAATTAACCAACGATTTTGGTACTTGGAATACTCCCTGGGGGGAAATTATGCGCTTCCAACGATTGACAGGTGAAGTACAAGAAAGCTATGATGATGAAAAGGCGAGTATTCCTATTGGGTTTACTTCTGGTCGTTGGGGTTCCTTAGCTTCTGTTTATGAAGACCGCAATGCAACTACTAAAAGGCGTTATGGACGAGGCGGTAATAGTTTTGTGGCAATTGTAGAGTTTGGTAAAAAAATAAAAGCACAATCTATTATAAGTGGTGGACAAAGTAGCGACCCAAATTCTCCGCATTTTACCGACCAAGCGGAGTTATTTTGTAAAGGCGCATTTAAGGATGTACTTTATTATAAGGCAGATGTGTTGAAGCACCAAGTACGTACCTATCAACCAGGAAAGCCGTGATAATATCGACCTACAAAAAGTATCGGATAAGTGCATTTTGAAAATTAGGAAAGGAGTTGTGCTTTATTGAAAACAATCTTGAAATACACAACGTTCTCCTTTTGTAATTTTTAAAATATTAATTAAAACCATATTAATGTCTATTTTTAACAAGGCTTTTTTATTCATTTCTTCAATTGTTGTGATAGGGTTAATGGCTTGTCAAACAAGCGAACAGCCAACCAATCAGTCAACTACTCATTATACTATAAATGGAAAAGTCGATACGTTAATAGCGGATGGTACTGTTATTTTATCTCTTTTTGACCCTATTTCACAGGTAAAAACGCCTTTAGATACATCCGCTATCGCGGCAGATGGTCGATATGAACTGCATTTTGAATTTGCCGAACCTGATTTATATAGAGTGGACTTTCAAAAGAAACAATATGTTATGTTGGTGATTGCAGAAGGGCAAAACAATATCCAACTAGATGTAGAAGGAATCTCTAAAGGAAAAGCAACTATTAAAGGCTCTACGGATTCAGAAAAATTACTGGCTTATGATGCTTTTAAAGCCGAATCTAATGCAAGACTTGTAAAGCCAACCTATGATGCAATGCGAGCGGCTTCCAAGAAAAATGACCATGAGGCAGAAATTACTGCCGTACAAAATTATGCTCATGCAAGTGAAGCACATCGAGTAGAATTATTAGATTTTACGGCTAAAGAAATCGGTACTTCGATTGCGC
Organism: Bacteroidota bacterium; assembly: GCA_017857395.1. Classification (GTDB taxonomy): domain Bacteria; phylum Bacteroidota; class Bacteroidia; order Chitinophagales; family Saprospiraceae; genus JAFMDF01. The sequence continues at coordinate 3,216 of JAFMDF010000223.1, forward strand.
TTTTTGGGTCTATGTTGCGCTGGACAGGAGATGAGGAAGTGGATAGACTGGATAAATTGGTGCAGGATTTTAAAGCGGTACATCCCACTTTGAAGATGACGAAAGTAATGGAAGACAAAGTGAATCGCTTCAAAAAAATAGCGATGGGAGTCACCACACCAGCTATTGTTTTACCTGATACTTCTGGACATACATTAGATTTAGCAACAATTAAAGGGAAATATACTTTAATTGATTTTTGGGCTTCTTGGTGTACACCTTGCTTATTACAAATTCCAGATTTAAAAGAAGCTTATGCGGAATTTCAGCCAAAAGGTTTTGAAATTTTAGGCGTATCGGTAGATTCAAAAGGTGACCGTTGGAAAAAATCTATCGGTAAATATGATATGACTTGGCCACAAGTATCTGATTTAAAAGGTTGGGGTTCTACTTCTGCGGCGGACTATAATGTGACCTTTATTCCTTTTAATGTATTGATTGATGGAGAAGGGAAAATTATTGCTAAGAACTTGCATAGTAAAGCTTTGAAGGCAAAATTAACAGCGTTGTTGAAGTAGGAGAAGTAATTATATAGCAGAAAATTGGGATGGATATCATCCAGTGACTTCCCGTCACTGGATGATTTTCTTATGTAAAATTCTCCAATAATTGCTTTCATGGATAATATGTCTTAAAATTATCCAGTGACGGGAAGTCATTGGATAACAGGGATGTCTTAAAATTATCCAGTGACGGGAAGTCATTGGATAACAGGGGTGTCTTAAAATTATCCAGTGACAGGAAGTCATTGGATAACAGGGATGTCTTAAAATTATCCAGTGACAGGAAGTCATTGGATAACAGGGATGTCTTAAAATTATCCAGTGACGGGAAGTCACTGGATAACAGGGGTTTCTTAAAATTATCCAGTGACGGGAAGTCACTGGATAATAGGGGTCTAATGCACTTCCTTTACCAACCGATAAATATGAATCCGCTGTTTCACATGCACTTTATTAATCTCCGTCATATCAGGATAAGTTGGTTCCGTTTTATAACTAGTGCTAGGCATAATGGCCTCACTTAATTTACTGAAACCATCAACAGAAACTGCATTAAAAGGAAAGTCCTGTCCGAAAGGCATTATTTTTACTGAAGAAAGCCAAGAAACCTGAGAAGAATTTCCAGATTCCATTTGTTGTTTAATAAAAGGTTGCCACATCGTTTTTTCTAATTCTAAATATTTATTTAAGTCAGAAGCCTTTGAATAATTTACTCTAATAAAATTAGGCATTTCTCCATTTCCAGCAGAGGCATTGCCAGCAAAAACCATTTGATGTTTTAAGGTACTCAATCCTCTTGTATTCATGTCTTTCATTCTACCCTCTGGGAAAACTTTTGCTGGATTCCAAACATCATTTAAATTATCTATCGCCCCAATATCAGCGAATCCATTCACAAAAATAAAATTGGGACTATCGTCCATATTCCAGCCACCTACTTTTTCCCAAAGCTGCCAGTTATTCATTTTCTTATCGGTAATAGCTGCTTTAGCAATTTCTGCCCAATAAGTGGTTTCTCGATGAATAAATTCGGCTCGGTTTTCTGCATCGACATGGTGATATTGTACCATAGACACACCTTGACCTTGCATTAAAGGCAATAGAAAGAGCATAAATAAACTGCTAATTAATACGTACTTAATTGATTTTCTCATGATAAATAAAATTTGAGGTTAAAAAATTAATTACAAGTTAGTGGTGATTTTTGAATCAAATCTGGACTTTTTTGACAAAAACCTAGATTTTTTGGATAATTTCTGGACTTTTTTGACAGATTGGGTTAAAATTCATGATTTATTAGGGCAGACAAAAAAAATTAATAATCCGTTATGCTAAAGTGTTTTTTCAACAATGGATTATATAAACAACGGATTTACAAATTAATAGCCTCAAAAAAAATCCACCTTTATTTTTATCCGACTACTTAGATGATTACCTTAGCTGCTAATGAAAAATTAATTTTTTAAAAAACAGCTAAAAATTATTTAATATGACTAAAAAACGAAAAACCGACCTGCTAACTTCTTCTCGCCGCTCCTTCATCAAAAATGCGGCAGTCGCTTCTTCTATTTTTATTGTACCCAGACATGTACTAGGTGGCGTGGGTTATATCCCACCAAGTGACCGCCTAAATTTAGCCGCTATTGGTGCAGGCGGAAAAGGGAGTAGTGATATTAAAAATGCTTCGGTCAATGGCAGAGAAAATGTCATGGCTTTATGTGATGTAGATTTCTCAGGGTCTGCTAAGCGATCTATTAAAAATTTCCCGAAGGCTACTTTGTATAATGATTATCGAGAGATGTTGGATAAGGAGAAAGACATTGATGCAGTAACAATTTCGACGCCTGATCATGTACATGGTCCTGCTGCTAAATATGCGATGGAAAGAGGCATCCATGTCTATGTACAAAAGCCAATGACCCATAATATTCGGGAAGCTCGGATATTAACAGAAATGGCTAGGGATAAGAAAGTGGTGACCCAAATGGGGAATCAAGGTGGCTCGAATCCATTATTAAAAATGGTGCAGAAATGGGTAGATAAACGTAGGATTGGTAAAATATCCAAAGTACAAGTTTGGACAAATCGACCAGTTTGGCCACAAGGCGGAGCGATGCAGCAATCAGATGCTAGTCAAAAACCAAAAGATTTATACTGGGATTTATGGCTAGGACCAGCACCAGCGATGCCTTTTACGCCCAAACTACATCCTTTCAATTGGAGAGGTTGGTGGAATTATGGAACAGGCGCATTAGGAGATGTCGGTTGCCATTTAATAGATATTCCTTTTAGAACTTTAGACTTAAAATACCCTACTTCTGCGGAATGTAGCGTGGGGTCTGTTTATACCAAAATGTGGAATGCCGATTATCATCCAGAAGGCTGCCCTGCGTCTTCTTTTATTACCTTGAATTTTGATAAAACTAAAAAGACGAGGTCTCCGATTGAAATGACTTGGAGTGATGGTGGTATTCGGCCTGCACATCCAGATATTATTCCTGCTAATGATGATATTGGTGGAAAAGACAGCAAAAATGGGGTCTTAATTATCGGCTCGAAAGGGATTATTTCTACTAATATTAATGATAGTTCGCCTTTGATGCCAAAGCTATATTTGAATAATGGGAAAACCGAATTTGGTCCTGAAACGGAGAAAAAGGTAGAACCAGAATATGGACACCAACGCAAATGGGTAGATGCTTGTAAAGCAGGATTTGGCAGCGCCGAACATCAAGCCTTGACTTCTTCTTTTGATTATGCAGGACCAATGACGGAAACTGTTTTAATGGGGAATTTAGCCATCAGAAGTTATATGCTCCAAAAAGAAAATAGCAAAGGGCAAATGGAATTTTTTGCTCGTAAGAAGTTATTGTGGGATGGAGAGAATACCAGAATTACCAACCTAGAAGCCGCGAACCAATTTGTTGGTCGGACTTATCGGAAGGGATGGGAAGTGTAGGGGTAGCCTCTTTAGTGGCTTGAAAATCATTAACCATAGTTCATAAATCTTAAATCATAAATCTGTCATGTAAAAACTAGATGGATTTATGATTTCTGATGTATGATTTCAGATTTATGATTTGTTAACCAACCTAATTTTGAGTATTACCTTAAAGTTGATACGATTCCCTATTGCATATTAAACCAATTATACGCATGCAAAATAAAACCTACCGAAATTATGTCTTGTTAGTCCTAACAGGCGTCTATACCTTCAATTTTATCGACCGTCAAATACTAGTCATTTTACAAGAGTCTATCAAGGCAGATTTGGGTTTGTCAGATACGCAATTGGGCTTATTAACAGGGTTTGCCTTTGCGCTGTTTTATGTGACCTTAGGCATCCCGATTGCCAGATTTGCAGATAGGAGCAATCGAAAAAACATCATTGCGGTGTCTTTAACGGTATGGAGTGCGATGACCGCGCTTTCTGGATTTGTGCAAAATTTTTGGCAATTATTATTAGCCAGAATTGGGGTAGGCGTTGGAGAAGCAGGCGGCAGTCCGCCAGCCCATTCAATTATTTCGGATTATTTCCCCGCAGAAAAACGAGCCACAGCACTTTCCATTTATTCGATGGGGATTTACATCGGTATTCTATTTGGTTATTTAGCAGGTGGTTGGATCAACCAATATTTTGGTTGGCGGATGGCTTTTATGGCGATTGGTATTCCTGGAGTTGTGTATGCTTTAGTAGTATTTTTTACGGTAAAAGAACCTGCCAGAGGACAGACAGATAAAGTGCCTCAAACAACGGAAGAAGTAGCTGGCTTAATAGCTGTTACAAAGCATTTATTGTCCTATAAAACTTTTCTTTACTTAGCTTTTGCTTGTGGTTTAACGACTTTTGGTTCTTATGGCGTCGGTAATTTCACGCCTCCTTTTTTAGCTAGAGTACATGGTTTAGATAGTGCGACTATTGGCACTTGGTTGTCCTTAACGTCTGGAATTGGCGGTGGTTTAGGTACTTTTCTAGGCGGTTATATAGCAGATAAATTAGGTCGTAAAGATGTCCGTTGGTATTTATGGATTTCGATTCTAGCAGGTGCTTTTAAATTAATTCCTGCCACTATCTTTTTCTTTAGTGAAAATTCGCAATTAGTACTTATCGCTACCTTCTTTTCCACATTTGCCGTAGGTATTTTCTTAGGCCCTTCTTTAGCAGTTATCCATAATTTGGTGACGGCTAAAATGCGGGCTTTTGCTTCTGCTATTCTATTTTTTATCCTCAATTTGATTGGTTTGGGATTTGGCCCAATGGTGATTGGGATGGTTAGTGATTTTCTAGAACCTACTTATCAGGAATATTCTTTAAGATGGGCTTTTACGATTACTTATCTTACAGGAATAGGAGCAATGATATTGTATTATAAGGCTTCGCAGCATTATACGGCTGATTTGGCGGCATCTAAGTTGCAGGTTGATTCATAGGCAATAATTAACTTATTTTGCTATTCTCCTAATAAAAAATCAGATAATGTCTTAAAATCGTTGTCCTTTAGTTATCCGCTGTAGAAACATACAACGGATAATTAAAGGACAACAGATTAACATAAATAAACTTTATTAAAAACAGAGCTGCCTTCCGACAGCCCTATATATAACATGTGCTCATTACATCCTCACAAAACGCCGAACGGCCATTTTATATTTAGACCGAATCTCTACAAAATAATTACCCGCTTCCAAATTGGAAATATCCAACTGCATCGTTGCTGAATTTAGCGGAGTAGTCAACAAGATTCTGCCATAAATATCTCTGACATAAACTTGAACATCTCTTTCTCCTAGATTCAAGGTGGTCAATCTTAACCAATCATGCGCAGGATTTGGGCTGATTTGAATCGCTGATTGTGGCCATGTTTCAATCGAAGTTGTGGTCGACGAAATATTTATCGTTACCAGACTATCACAACGGGTAGCAGTCACAAAAGATTCCATCAAGACTGTATCAGCAGTTATGGTCATATCATTATAAGTTCCACCCACTTCGATAACCGTATCAATAACCGTCTCGATTTGGTCAGTTAAGGTAACGGTAATACTATTTTCTAGTACGGTTCCACAAGCATCGGTAATCGTTACAGGGAAAGTGGTCGTTTCATTAATCATCACCGTTTGAGCAGTAAGTCCCGTATCTATAATGCCATTTCCTATCATCCAATTATATTGATAAGTCGGTGGGGCTGTTGGTTTAAATGCCATCGCACTTGGGCGTTTAAACTCAATGGCTTCGGAGAATACTTTAGTTGGTTCGAAAGAATTTTTATCCAATTCTAAATATTCCAATAAAGTAAACCCTTGTAAACCAACGCCGACACTTACCATACCGTACAGCTTATCTGTATTGGGGTCAATTTCTAGATTTAAAAACCCTAAATTAACGGATGTTTGCGAACCGATTTGGGTTAATTCACCCGAGTCTATATCAAATTTGTAGATTTCTATAGCCGTTTCTCCAAATCTTCGGAAAAATAAAGTGCCTGAATTATCAATAGCCGCATTGCTGATACCATCTAAACCAATGGACTGTACAAAGGTCGTTGTATTAGTCGCCAAGTCAACTTCAAAAATATTCCCCGTACCTGCCGTTACATATAATTTTTCTCTAGCAGGGACGTAGCTTAAATCGGCAGGCGAAACAAAACCTCCTTCTCCTAAATCCAAAGTACCCAATAAAGTAGTCGTCCCTGAATCTGTGGCTATTTGGTAGAAATTACCATTAAAATCAACACCGTATAGCGTTTCTCCCACAAATTCCATTTCTGATAAACGAGCAACTTCTCCTACAAAAAAGGTATCTACGATGCTTGGATTCTGCACAAAGGTTTTTCCATAGCTCTGTATACCAAAGTCTACTTGATTTTGGAAGAATAGATTCTGTTCACTAAAAGGAATACCGCCAACTGGGTTTGGACTAATGGTTAGTTCGCCTGCTTCACAAATTGTCTGGTCTGTCTGGCTTAATTGAATAGCCCCATTAGCAGAAGTAGGTATAGTAAACTCCTTCACTACCGCTTCTCCACATTGGTCGGTGACCGTTACTGTAAAAGCACCCGCAGCTACATTGCCTAATAAAATTGGGCTTGTTTCTCCTGTATTCCAAACATAAGTATACTCGCCAGCCCCTCCATTTGTCCCCAATGCAATGCTTCCATTCGTATCACCAGGACAGGCAGGTGCAGTAAATACAGGCGTAATTTCAATCGGCGTTGATTCAAGCACAGATACTGCGATTTCAAAATTACCTTGATCAGAAATAGGCTCAAAAAAGAAATCATTAGCACCATCTACCGCCACATAATAAGTCGTATTGCCTTCCAAACAAAATACATTGACGGTCGGATTCACAATTAGACTAAATTGACCGAAGCCATTATCTGCTGCTTGCACCAATGAAAAAGTGCTGAAATCTGTACAATCTCCTACTGCATAAATGGCTACCTGACTATTAAAATTCGCTGCAATTTGGTTAGAACTTGTTAAATCAACCATCACATTTCCTCCCTCGGCAGGTGTCGTGAAAGTGAACCAAACTGAATGCTCAAAAGTTGGGGAAGCCCAGCCATCATTATCTATAGCAAAAGGATTGCCTGCCATAGGTGGTGCAATCGCCATTTCGCCTTCTTGTACCGTTGCGCCAACATTGGTGAATGCTTGTGGTTCGGCATTTAAATCCAAGGCAATGGCATTACAAATATCGTCATTCGCTGGCGGCCCAGTAATTTCTTCTATCATCAAACAACCCGTTCCAGTACTAAGAAAAGGGAAAGGGTTAAATTCATCAGCAAGAAACCATTGCCCTGAAATTTGGAGATAATAAGTTGCTCCTTCGGTTAAATCAGCGACTAAAGATGGCGCAATTTGCAAATTAGTTGAAGGGGTGTTACAAGCAATATTTGTTAGGCTGTCTAAATCAGCACAATCTTCATTAGCTGCAAATAAATTCATTTGTAACGCACCCGTTCCTTGATTTGGGGTAAATGTCAGGAAAACAGGATTGGCAGGTGCGACAAAGCTATACCAAACTGAAGCACTAACCGAATCGGTACCTCTTGCACAAGCCACTTTTGGTTCATTCAATTGAGCCGTTGCGCCGATTAAGTCTACATTTGCTACTTCCCCACAGGCTGCTCCAATCGTCAAGGCAGTTGCATTGCATAAATCATCATTCGCTGGTGGCGGTGGTACGGTAGTGACGGTTGTCGTAACGATGCTATCACAGCCATTGGCAGTCACAAAAGTTTGCATAACAACGGTATCGCCATTGATAGTCATACCATTAAAGTCTGTTCCAATAATCACCGTAGCTTCGGCAGTTGTTTGAATATTCTCTACTAAATTAACAGTCAAAGCTACTTCTGTAGTTGTTCCGCAAGCATCGGTAACAGAGACGATAAAATCAGTTGTTTCGTTGACCATTACCGTTTGGGTTGCTAAGTTTGGGTCAGTTATCCCATCAGCTGCCGCCCAATTATATTGGTAAGTAGGGGCTTCGGCAGCTTTAAAAGCAAAAGAAGTCGGTCTTGCTCTATTTGGTAAATTATTAATGGTATTAATTGCTTGGAAAGTTGTTTTATCTAATTCGGTATATTCTAAATAAGCAAAGTCTCCGATTCCTTTACTATTCATTGCATACAATTTATCCGTGGAAGGGTCTACTTCTAAGGCGATAAACCCTAAATCACTTCTAGTAGAAGGGACAATGGTCGTTAACGTTCCTGTGGCTAGGTCTACCTTAAAAATACCTTGTGGTTGTTCGGCAGTAGTCTGACCATAAATGGTGCCCGAATTATCTATTGCCATTTGCAAAATGCTTGTAATACCTGTAGATAAAACCAAAGTCGTTGCACCCGTTGCCCAATTTAAGTCATAGACATTACCATTAGAAGAAGTGACAAATAATTTTACTAGGGACGGTACATAACTTAAATCTGCGGCTCTTACAAATTCTCCATCGCCCAAATCTAAAGTATCCACTAAAGTAAGGTCGCCTGTATTTGCATCAATTCTAAAAAATTCATTCCTAAAATTAATGCCATATAATTGTTCGCCTACAAACTCCATTTCAAACACTCTAACGTCCTCTGTTATATTTGAACTAATCGTATCTATTATAGATGGTTGTTGGATAAATGTCCTATTTAAATTAATTGCAGGAAAACCAGGCAGGTCCTGATAATAAAGATTTCTCGTACCAAAACCAATTCCTCCAGTAGGCACAGGGTTTAACGTAATTGGACCAGCAGTACAAATCGTTTGGTCGCTATTGGTTAAAGTAATAGGCCCATTTGCTGTAGTTGGTACTTCAAAACTTTCTACGAATTCCGCCCCACATTGATCCGTAACGGTAAGCGTATAAGTGCCTGCTGCTAAGGTGCCTATTAAGTTAGGTATCGAATCGCCTGTGCTCCAAGCATAAGTATATCCTCCTGCGCCTCCTACTACACCAATGGCGATACTACCTTCGTTGCCACCAGCACATTCGGGACCATTAGCGACAGATTGTAGGCTAATTGGCTCGACCTCTAAAGTGGATAGGTCTACCGAAAATGCCCCTTGGTTCGTAATAGGTTGAAAGAAAAAAGTACTGCCACCATCCACTAATACATAATATGTTTTATCTCCTGGTAAACAAAAAGCCGTCGTTTTAGGATGGGCAATCACTCTACCGAAACCACTAGGATCTTGTAGGAAACCATCATCTGCAGCAGAAATGAGGGTATATGAACTGAAATCGGCACAATCTCCTACTTCATAAAGCGCAACTTGGCTATTAAAAGAACCTGCCAAATCAACAGATCCTTCCAAATCAATGACGACATTAGCGCCTGCTGACGGTGTTGTAAACGTAAACCAAACAGAGTTGTCAATTACAGGCATATCTGACCAACCAATATTATTTGGATCAAAAAAACTACCCGCTGGAGGGGTAATTAATGCCTCATTTTCTTGGCTAGTTGCACCAAGATTGGAGAAAGTTTGAGCGCCTGCGCCTAATGTTAAAGGCGTTGCGTTACAAGCATCATCATTGGCAGGTGCGGTAATTTCGGTGATGGTCAAACAACCTGTTCCAACATCAGGTGCGGGTACTTGTCCTTCAAAAAAACGACCTGATATTTGCACATAATAGGTCGTACCTTCTATCAATGTAGCAACGATGCTTGGCGCAATTAAGAGATTGGTAGAAGGAGTATTACAATCTACTAAAGTCAAAGAATCCAAATTCATACAATCTCCATTCAACGTAAATAAATTCATTTGAAAACTAACACTTGGATCGTCTGGTGCCGCTAATAAATAAACAGGATTGGCACTTGCTACAAAACTATACCAAACGGAATTACTTACGACTGGCGTACCTTCTGCGCAGGGTACTTCTGGTTCGTTGGCTTCGGCGGTGGCGGTAGTATTATCCACATTTGGTACATCGGTACAAGTAGCCCCAATTTCGATTGTCAAGGCATCGCATAAGTTATCGTTGCTTGCTTGGGCATAAATGCTTGCTGGGCTAAAAAAGAATAGTAATAGAAAAATGATGAAATTTCGGTTCATAAGAGGTTTTTAAAATGTAAAAAATAATAAGATCGCTTTCGTTATCGAAAGCAATTTTTGGTAGTTAAATGCAGTTGTTGAAAGCAGCTCAACAGCGATGAAACCGTTGAGCAATTTGTCCTCTGGGGTTTAAACAGAAGATATCGGATTGGTATTAATTGAAAATGTCAGTAGGTGCTAGAATAGAATTGTTATATTGTTAAGATAGTTTTATTGTTATTGTAACGTATTGTCACACAACAATATAGTAATCAAACAATTCAACAATTATTATTCATTAAATTTGTTCGAGTACTTAAGTGTTTAGGCAGCAATAAATTACTTCAACAACCCACAACCCGCATCACAATCGAATAAATTTTTGTATAAAGCTGCTTTTACAAGCTCGGGAAATGGATAATTTTTGCCCATTGCTCATGACGACCAATTCTCTTTTGTCATATTTTTTAAGATGTTCGAGATTAATCAAATGAGAGCGGTGAATGCGTATGAATTTTTTGTTGGGTAGTAGTTGGTCAACTTGTTTGAGTTTGCGGAGTATTTTAACAGTGCGGTTATCCGTTAAATAGATAGTGGTGTAATTTCCATCTGCCAAGGCGCAAATAATTTCTTTTGGATTAACAAAAATAGTCTCGGCTATTCCACGTAAAGATACACTAGGGTAGTCGGTCATAATGTTTGAATTTTAGGGTGATGTCTACTTATAAATTAATCGCTACCGTCTATACATATTGATGGCAAGTTATACCCGATTTGTCGTTCAAGCAAAGACATAAAAACTGGATAATTCTAAAAAAAAAGAATAATTGGCGTAAAAATTTATATCTAAACAATTGACAATTAGTATTTTGGAGAAATGAAAACAGGTTAGAATAATTCCAAATAATTACGTAAATTGTGATCGAGAAAACACCAAAATAAACAAAATGCATTCGAGTAAATTATTAACCTTAATCAGTGGCTTAGATGCTTCGGAATTTAGGTGGTTGCACAAGTTTTTAAAATCACCTTTTTATAACACTAACCAAAAAGTACTTCGCCTTTTTGAATACATCAAAAAATATTATCCTGATTTAGCATCGCCTAAATTAGTCAAGGAAACCGCCTACCAAACCCTTTTTCCAAAACAAAAATTTGAAGCCCAAAAAATGCGTAAACTCATGCACGAGTTGGCAACATTAGTAGAGGATTTTATGGTGGCACAGCATTTTCAAAAAAATCAATTTGCTCGCAAAAAGATATTGACTAAGGAATTGGGGCAACGGAATTTGTATGGTTTGTTTGAAAAAAATAGTGAGGAAATAACAAGCGACTTGGATAAATTGCCTTATCGGGATAAGGATTATTTTTTGGAGCAATACCTAAATAAATACCAGCTTCTTTCTCATCCTTTAACGCCAAAACGGCAAAATGTAAAAGAACGATTACTTCCGCTTTCAGATGGCTTAGACTATTTTTATTTTTTACAGAAATTGAAAATGAATTGTGACTTGGAATCGGCAAAAAATATTTATTCTGGAGAAGGAGGAGGGGGACTGCCTTTTTTTGAAGAAATAGCCAGAGAGATAGAAAAAAGGAATTTGAAAAGTAACCCTACCATTCAATTTTACAGCCTTGCTAACCAAGTATTTATAAATAAAAATTCTATAAATTCATTTAATAAGCTCCATCAGCATTTTTTACAAAATAGGGAATCTTTAACAACAGAAGATAAAGACTACTTGCTTAGGCTTTTAATCAATTCCGCCATTTTCAAATTTAATAGTGGAAAAGAGGAATATCTAGATGTATGTTTTGATTTATATAATATTGGTTTAAAGGAAGACCTCTTTACAAGGACGAATAGAATAACAGAGAGTGTTTTTACAAATATCATAACCATCAGTTGTTTATTAAAAAAATTTGATTTTGCTGATAAATTTATTCAGCAATACGAATCTTCTGTAGACAAGAGTCAACGTCATGAAATTGTATTGTTAAATAAGGCAAACATCATTTTTAATAAAGGAATCTTTTCTGAAACAATTGATTTATTATTGCCTGAAACTTTCACCAATAATCTATTTAAATTAAGGGCTAAAATGCTTTTATTAAAATCCTACTATGAACTATCATTAGACGATGCTAGTTATTTTAATTTGACAATAACCCAAATTGAAAATTTTGAGCGTAATATCAGACGGGAAGAAAATATATCAGAAATCACTAGTGTTGCGTTAAGAAAATATTTTTTGATGTAACTCATTGTTTTTCAAT
>JAFMDF010000224.1 GCA_017857395.1 Bacteroidota bacterium
TATTTCGTGTAATTTATGTATTAATCAAAAATTTGAGCGAACCTAGCGTTAAAGGTGACGAAAAAATAGAACTATTCCTAGGAAATAAAAAGTTGGGGACACCCTTTAAACGAAAGATTGGAAGGTGAGTCACAGAAAAAAACAATAAAGGCATAAAATTTTCTGAAAAAATAATATCCAAGCAGCATTATTTATCTTGCATTCGTTCTAACAGCAGAAATGGAAATTAAAAACCCAATTTCTAAGATTAATTAAATGTGCAAAAAAAATCGGTCTGCATTCTGCGACCGATTTTTTCATTTTATCCACTATTTTTCTCTAGAAAAATATAATAAATCTGTACTTGGAACGCCTTCCTTCATCCCCAATTGCCTTGCTAAAGTAATGAGTTGTCCTCGATGATAAGTCGAATGGTTCATGCAATGATGCACCATAATTTTGGGCTGCATTTCCCAAACCATCCCATCCCAAGTATGATAAGTTATTTGCTCTTCAAAAAAAGCAATATCCTGTTTTGCTACAAATTGTAAAAATGCTTTAGAAGTGTTAACTAAACTTTCAAAAACAGCATTCGTTGAATCAAAATCATCCGCTACCTTATTATTATTCGTCGGGTCTTGCTGCATTCTAGCTAACCAACTCCTTTCTGCACTTAAAATATGCAAAGCAGTTTTACGAATAGATGGAAAACTATTTTCTATAGGTTTCCCTAATAAAGCTTCTGGTTTATTCCCAAAAAACAAAGTTAATTGCTCATTCGCCCAAATATTATATTCGCAATAATAAGTTAATAAATCTTTCATTTTTTGAATGAATTAAACTAGTAGTCATGCTGATAATTATACTGTATTCTGGCTAAATTGCTGTATTGTTTTATTGTTATTTGAAGTCAGTACTAAACTTAAATTACTGTTCATCAACAATATACGAATATAACAATTTTAACAATCTTTGATTTTAAAGTTTAATGCTAACCTTGATATAGTATATCGGAGTTACTACTAACTCAAATTGCAGAGAACTGAAATAAACTGGTAGAAAAGCCTAAAGGCCTTTTCTACCAGTTGTTCGCAACTTGATTTACTAGTTACTTTGAATTAATTAGGCTTCTCCAGCTGCTGCTTCTGCTGCTAATTCCGCCGCATTAATTTTCTCTACTTCTTTATCAATATAATACAAAGTCATAGGGCCTTTACCAATCAATTTGATTTTATCTAATAAAGAGCGCATTAAATTTTCTTCTTCTCGCTGTTCCATGATATACCATTGCAAAAAGTTATGCGTGTTATAATCATTTTCTTTGACCGCAATGTCCATTAACTTATTGATGGAAGCTGTCACTTTTTGCTCATGCTTATAAACTTGCTGAAACATATCTTGAACAGAATCAAATTCATGTGGCACAGCCTTGATAGCAGGAGTTAAAGCGTGCCCATCTACATCACTTAAATATTCAAATATTTTCAACATGTGCTCTCTTTCTTCACCAGATTGTCGGTGCATAAATTTAGTACAGCCTTCTAGGCCTTCTTTGTCACACCAAGAAGCCATAGATAAATATAAAAAAGAAGCTTGTCCTTCTAGTTGAATTTGCGCATTTAGCGCCTTTGTCATTTTCTCAGAAATCATAAATATAAAAATTTAAAGGTTGATGGCTATAAAGATTTAGTGGTAATAAGTAAAGAATCAAAATTAAAAATAGCCTTCATTGACAGTCTATTATTACTTTAATTGACTCACTTTATTTTTGATATTTGACTAATGATATAAATAGATAGCTTAACAAATCCTGTTAATCCTACAATATCTTGTCATCTTGTCAATAGTAACGCAAATATAAATGCTTAGTTTAATGCAAAGTAATAGGTAAGCTAATTCGGAATTATTCTAATTAAAAACAAGGAAAAAGCGGTATCAAAAATCACACATCGTGCCTTTAGGACAACGTTTGCATTGTTTCCCTTTTTTGTACTTTTTACAACATTTTTTCTTTAGATTCTTACCTTGCACAATTGACAAAGCAAAAGGCAAACGCAGATTAGCCTTTTCAGGGTGGAAGTTATTTTTATTAATAGGTAGTGTTGACATAAGAAAAAGTTTCCTTATTTTTATTTAATCTAAATAAGAACAAAGATACAAGGGTTTCTTATTTATTTGCAAGGTTTAGCCAATATTTTTAAGGAAAACTTGGAAGAGGTTAGTTTTTTTGTAGAAAGCAAGGCACATCATTTGAATAGGTACTTTTGATTACCTACGCTAAAATTTGTTTTTGACACGGGCTACTTAGGGGTGAGGCAACCATATTTTAGCTAGTCAGGTAAAAAATTGATAACCATCCGTTGTGTTCATTCATCCATTGGCCTATTTTCTACCAACGGATGAATGAAGACAACGGATTTGACGAACTAGAGGAGGTTTTAAATATTATTTTTTAGCTAACGCTCTATTCCCTAAAATAAGTCTATATTTCAAAATTTTACTGATTAAAATTAATTTTAATTTTAGCAAATCTATTTTTTTGCAAAAAATGAATAATCGTTTCTGTTATAAAATTCTTATTTCTTTTGCATTCAGTATAACTAAATTTGTTGAGCACTGACGATTTTGAAATGCTTGATTTTTACAAGAAATTATTGGGGAGAACAATAACTATTATACAAATATTATTAATTATTAATTTATAAAAAATTACAAAACAGTGATTTACAAATAACATAAAACAATAAGTATTTTTTCTTTTTTTACCGCTTTCATCTACTTTAATTATTCCCTATCTTTACGTTAAATTGAAAATTTTCCCTCCTTACTCAATCAAATAAAAAGCAATTTTTGGTTGTATAAATATAGAAAAGTACTACACAGACTGCGAATTAAATAACCTATATTAAATTAACAACAAAGCCATTTTTTTATTTGTCTTAGTTGTTAAATGCTATGGTATTTAATTCGCAGTTCTTATTTTATCCCACGTTAATCTACTATCCGGTAAATAAAGAACGACAAAATTTCATACTATGAAAAAAACACCACGCTGGTTAATCACAGCCCTCGTTTGCTTTTTGGCTTCTCTTTCTTTTGCACAAGCAAGTTTATCAAACTATGGTACTTATAGTTTGGAGGTAACTCCTTTTCGTACACCTTATGGCAATATATTAACGGAAAAAGATATAGAACTCCATTTTAACAACTTAACGGAAGTTCCAGAAAATGGAAATTTATACATTCAAGTAGATTATATTAGAGGGCTAAAAAGTAATTATCTATTACAAACCGCTATTCCTGGGACTGGATTTGCTTACCGAATAGATTATACGATGCCCAAATATAAAGTTAGCATCATTGATAATAATGGTTTACTACTATTACAAAAAATTTATGGTGGAGAAAAAAGAGCTGCCCTTTTTGGCGAATTTGAAAGTATTGCAAGTGTAGAAGACTTAAAGTTTGAATGGGAAGCCAATCGGGATGAATTTTATGCACGTTTGGAAAGTCAACCAGAAGAATTACCAAAACAAGAAATGGATGAGGAATTAAAAGTAGCCATCCTACAAAAAGCTAAAGAATTAGCTACTGGAGCGCCTATTGCTGATAATACATCCTCAACTCAGCAGCCCACTATAACGGAAGAGCCAACTCAACCTGTAGCACAAGATAATAGAAAACGACCCGACAGTCGACCTAGTAAAGCTAATGTTAATATTTACCGTCGTCCTGACCCTAAACGCACCAAAGTAGAAGATCCAAGCGAGCCTAAGTTAAGTAGTACTTCTGAGCAATTATTTAATTTAAATGGTTTCATTGAAGTGGATGCTTGTTCTAAATATAGTTACCAATTAAAAAATATCCATCCTTATGCGACCTTAACGGTTTTTATGCAAAATAAACCAGAGCAAGAGCTGGATGAAGTCATTCTAGGCGCTGGAGAAACCAAGTTTTTTAGTGGATTACCTCATAAATTAGCTTGGATTAAAGCCACTTATTTAAAAGATGACTTTCAAGGCGACCAAATTGACATTAAAGAAAATTTAAACTTAATTGCCAGCGATGAGAATACCCCAAGAATAGTGACCACCTTATTAGATCAATTTTTTGCTCAGATAAAACCAAATATCATTTTTGTACCTAAATTTGATGATAGGACAGATGAGGTGATGGACTTTGTGCCAGAAAATAAGGTTTGGCAAGCACAATTAAATGATTTTTTAAATAAACAAACCACCGCTAAGTTAACAAAAGGAGAAGCGAATAAGATTGCCCGTGAAACAGAACAATTATTAGTTATTAGGGCATTGAGAACAATTTCTAAAAAAATAGAACAGAATTTGGAGTCTGAAAACGAGCAAAAATTGATTTATCCAATTATAAAAGCAAGTGATAATTTTAGAAGTGTAACACCTCTGTTAGCATTTGAATATAGTCAATCTGCTTTTTTGAAAGAAGGCGTTAGCGAATTCTGGAATCAACAACAAGCGCATCGAGCAAGTTTAAGTTTCCGCTTACCGCTTGAATGGCAAATAAATAAAAGAAAAACAGGTTCTTTTTCTACACTAAATGTAAAAGCTTCCTTTGAGTCGATTAGACTAGATTTTAATCAAAGTCAATTTCACGCTTATGCGATAGACCCTTTAAGTGCTTTCCAAGAATACGAGCAAGTTTTACCGGAAGAACAATTTTCTATTCAAGCAACTCAATTAAGTGCAGGCTTGTCTTGGAAATTCTACTTCCCGTTGCCGATTGTAGAAATCGAAGGTGGAGCTTTTTTCAGTCACCAAACGCGGCTATTATGGGGCGAAGACCAAGGTCAATTTCCAAGAACCTTATTTAGTCCAGAAAATGAACTTATTTCTGATGTGGTTGATTTAAGTAGTTTTAGACCTTATTTTGGGGCAAAAATCGCTATTCCATTTTATTTTTCTGGCTATAAATTTGATTGTGAATCTAGTCTCCGAAATATTCATTTATTCGCAGGTATTCGGATGTATCCAGTTGATTTTACAGAAAATACTAATTATAATATAGCCATTAGAGATGCCGCAGATATAGATTTTATTCCTATCCCTTTGCAAGCCGGCAAATCAAAATTTTTGATGCATTTGATGATTGGTGGTGGTGTTGAGTTCTAATATTGCTATTGCTATTGCTATTGCCATTGAAATTGAAATTGAAAATTATAATCATAAAAATCCCATCTCCTAATAATTAATTATTTAAAATTTGTATATTTAAGCCTATTCTCCCCCTATTTATAGGACTAACAAGTTCTATTCCCCCCACTAGTAGCAGTCTTAATCTTGGTTTTTATAGATTTTGCTGCTAAACATTCAAGATAAAAACTAAGAACTATGAAGTCAATGCGCTACTTGCGAGTAGTACTGCTATTTATTAGTAGTACCTTTACCTATTCCCTTTTTGCTCAAAATTGCACACCTGATTCTACTTTTGCAGATGCACCACTAGGCCTCTACCCTACCCCTTTTGACGAATCGGTATTTCCAGATGGTGGATTAGCCGATTTCCCAGCCACTATCGGTCTGCCTTATGAATTGACTTTTACGGTTAAATTAACGGACAGGGTAAATATTCCTCCATTTAATTTTGATTTAGATAGTTTTGTCTTAAATAATTCAGATGCTATCATAGGATTACCACTTGGTTTGGATTATGCTTGTAATCCGCCCAACTGTGTTTTTCCAGACAGCGTTTTAGGTTGTGTTATTATCTTAGGTACGCCTCTGGAAGCTAATCTAGAAGGCGATTATAACCTACAAATCATGGGACAATTATTTGCAAACGGAGATGATTCTTTAGATTTCAGCTTTCCTTCTCCTGCTATTCCTGGTGAGTATATACTTGCCTTAGGTCTTTCCGATAGCTTAGATATGGATTCGATGATGGTGGACTCTATGGATATAGATTCGATGATGGTGGACTCTATGGATATGGATTCTATGATGGTGGACTCTATGGATATGGATTCTATGATGGTCAATTCTATGGATATGGGGGCAATAGATGCAGATGAGGATGGTATTATTGATAGCTTGGATAATTGTCTTGGGCTTGCCAATCCTAATCAAATTGATATGGATGGGGATGGTGTTGGTGCAGCTTGTGATTGTGATGATTCCGAATTAATTGGCTTTAATTGTTCCGATGGTTGTCTTACTTTTTATGCAGATAATGATGGCGATGGTTTTGGGAATTCCAATATTATCCGAATTGCTTGCACTTCGCCTGCAGGTTTTGTGTTAAGTGGTGCAGATTGTGATGATACCAACCCTGCTATCAATCCAGACGCTATTGAAATTCCAGATAATGGCATTGATGAGAATTGTAATAATTTAACAGATGAATCTAATGATTTGATTAGTTGGTTTCTAGATGCCGACGGGGATGGTTTCGGTAACCCACTGATTGATTCTCTATCTATTGCACAACCTAGAAATTATGTCAGTAATTCAAACGATTGTGATGACACCAATCAATTAATTTATGAAAATGCCTTAGAAATCGTAGATAATTTAGATAATAATTGTGATGGCTTTGTAGATAATTTTGCAGGCAATTGTGATGATTTGACAAACCCCGGAACAGTTGGTATTGACCAAGTGGTTTGTCCAGAAAACCCAAATCCAAGTATTATTAATAATATCGAAGCACCAAGTGGTGGAAGTGGAGATATAGAAATAATGTGGATGAGGACTACGGATAATCCAGATAATGGAAATGCTCAATGGATGTTAATCCCTAATTCACATGCCTTATCTTACACGCCAGCAGCAGTAGGACAAACAACCTATTTTCGTCGATGTGTTAGACAATCAGGATGCACTAAATTTCTACAGGAATCAAATATTGTAACGATTGCTTTTGGGCGGGTTTGTGAACAGATAGTTGAAATAATTGAAGAAGAGGAGGAAGAAATGATTGAAATGGAAGAAGAGGAGGAAGAAATGATTGAAATGGAAGAAGAGGAGGAAGAATTTGACCCTTGCCTAGAAAATCCAATCCTCGTAACCGCAGCTGCAACTGACCCAGATTGTGATGTCTCGACTGGCAGTATTAGCTTAATGGTTTCTGGTGGTACTGCTCCTTACAGTTTTGCTTGGGAACCTGCTTTTCCAGATACGAATCGGTTGGATAGTTTACCAGAGGGCATTTATAGCGTAACTGTTTTAGATTCCTTGAATTGCTTTGCTAACTTTTCTGAAATTTTAGCCGAACCAGATACTTGCTCTTCTCCCCCAGGCTTAGCACCAGAAGATTTTGGATTTGGCAGAGTACAAGCCAATGTCTTAGATAATAAAATAGTTGGGATTGAATGGGAAACAAAAAATGAAACAGCTACTGGGTCTTATTTATTAGAACATTCAAAGACAGGAGATGCTTTTAAAGCATTATCCTTAGGGAAAAAAGCTACTGGTCGTAGCCAGAATTATTATCAAGTCAATGATTTAACGCCTACCCTAGGTACTAGTTTTTATCGAGTAAAATATATAACTGAAAGTGGTCATCATACTTATTCTCCAAGTGTACAAGTACTGATTACGCCTGAAGGTTCGCCTTTATTTATTGCTTACCCCAATCCATTTGGGGAACAATTAACCATAGATTTTTTAAGTCCTCTGGAAGAAGCAGTCTCATTGGTGATTCTCGATAATCTAGGGAAAGTACTACATTCCATTCAAATTCCAGTAGGTACCTTAAGGCAAAAGATAAGTTTACCAGAAGCGGCAAAAGGCTTGTTTACTTTACAAATTGCTACAGAGAAAGCACGGTGGGTGAAAAAGGTGATGAAGATTGAATAGGTTGAAGGGGCAACGAGGTGACAAGATAACGAGGTAACAAGAATAGGGAGCGGTAATAGTGTGTAAATCATAAATCTTAACATCATAAATCATATATCTGTCCAGTTTTATTTAGATGGATTTATAATGTAAGATTGATAATGCAAGATGTAAGATTTGCAACCTAGCCACAGACCTTGTGGCTACTCAAAAATAGCCACTACCCTGGCAGGCGCAGCCGAAGCTCCCACAATCTTCAAAGGGAAAACCGCCACTTTAAAACCACTAGGCGGCAAAGCTTTCAAATTGGTTAGCTGTTCGATATGGCAATATTCTTTATGTTGTCCTACTAAATGAGCCGCCCAGAAAGCAGAGGAGTCTTTATTCTTTTTAGCTTGTGCTACTTGATACCGAAGCGGTAAATCCCAGCCCCACTGGTCAATCCCCATGACTTTAATACCTTGGTCTATTAGCCATTCTGTAGCTTCCGCACTCATTCCTGTTCCTTTGTCTGGAAATGCTTTAGTCCCCATGAATTGATCTCTATCCGTTCGAATTAAGACGATATTTCCAGGCACTAAAGTCAAGTTATTTTCAGCTAAATCTGCTTGAATATCGGCTACCGTAATTGGGTCAAAATCCACCTTATGCGACATATTAACAACAATGCCATCGCCATAACACCAATCTAACGGAACTTCTTCTATTGTTTTGGCCCGTTCTCCATTGACCGTAGGCGAATAATGCCAAGGTGCATCAATATGCGTGGTCGAATGCACCCCCATCTTTTGAATGGTGTCATCTGCCCAACCAATAAAATTGGGTGGAAAAAGCTTAAAGGGCAAACCTAAGAAACGAATTAACCAGCCTCCTTTTTTATGAGATTTATGCTTGATTTTCACTTTCATAAACCAAGGATCGTTTTTATTATATTGAATCGGTTTAGAGAGGTCAATAATTTTAGCCATATAACAAAATATAGAAATTAAAAGGTGGTAAAATAGGAATACCTACTTGATTCTAATAAAAAAAACCCTAAAATTTAGCTTTGTTATAAAAAAATAAGAAGGTATCCTTTCTATTTTCTAATTAATCTATATATTTAGGGCTAGAAACTTATACCGTCTGTACTTTAAAATGAAGACAGTCAATTTTATGAGTAAACGAACTTACAACACTACACTTCTTTTCTATGAGAAAAAGACTCACCTTGTCCGCAAGTTGCACTCCGATACGGTTCGTATATTTTTAATTTCATTTCTTGGTAAACCATATTATAAACATCAATAATGAGTCAGAGACCTATAGTTTATATTTTATTCTTTTTTTTATTCGTATGGTTGGTCAGTTTAACCTTATGTCATAAAGCCACTTGTCCTGATTGTCAAACAGCAACAGCAACAGTTCCAGCAGGAAATGATGCTAGTCTATCTATTGCTTTTAAAGATACTGATTTAAATTTCTCTACCGCTACCGCAGATAATTTATTATTTGTAAGTGGTTCTTGTGAGTATAGTACGCCGCTTTCTCAAGATTTGCAAAATGTTTTCACCAAAACGGTACAGCACTTACAAGATAATACCAAAAGGATTCTTGTATTAACAGGTCTATACGAAAATGAAGAAACCAACGGTTGTACAGGTGCAGTAAATTTAGGGGTTGCTAGAGCGGAACAAATTAAAGCACTTTTAGTGGAAATGGGTGCTCCAGCAGATAGGATTGAGCTGGAAGCGGGCGAAATTAGAGATTTACCTGATTATAAAAACATGCTAGCTGGTGGGTTTGATTATTTCTTTAAAGAAACAATGGAAGCACCTGAACTCACTGCTTTAGGAGAAGCAGAGTTAAGAAGTGATAAAATCATTTTATATTTTGAATCTAACGAACAAGAAATTAATTTAACAGCCGAGCAACGCAATTATTTGAATAGTTTAAAAGCATATTTGGCAGAAAATCCAACTGCTAAAGCTGAAGTTACAGGACATACAGATTCAGCAGGAAAAGATGCTTGGAATATGCGCTTAAGTAGAAAACGTTCTGAATTTGTAAGAGATTTCATGATAAATCAAGGTATTGCTAAGCGGCAAATTAGAAACGAAGGCATAGGTCCAGATAAACCCATTGCCTCTAATGCTACCGAAGAAGGTAAGGCTTTGAATAGGCGAGTCGAAATCACTTTACAATAATTCAGTTGTCAAAATATAAAGCCCCCCTAAAAATTATCTTAATAAAGAATTTCCGTTTTAAAAGCGGATTAACCTTATAGGAAAAGGGAAAACAAACAACCAGAATAAATTTGTTTCTTTCCCTTTTCTTCAAATAATTTACAATTATGTTTTCTTGTTACCTATTTCCTTTTTTAACGGGTTTAATTACAGCCGCTTTAGGTGGAGCAATTGGATGGTATTTACGCCAAGATGATGTTGATGAATTAGAAAGAAATAATAAGAAATTAACGAAGGACTATTCAATCACCAAGTCCAATTACCTTGATTTAGAAAGTCAATACAGCTCTTATAAGTTAAGGACGGAGAGCGAAATGGGAGAATATAAATTAAAAAATAGGTCTATTGCTGCTAAATTAAAAACATTAGAAGCTACTCCTGCACCTAGTCAGACACTTTCTTTTGTGGATGGAGAAAAGGTAGAAATCAGAGAAGTGATTAAGGAGGTCATTAAGGAAGTAGAAGTACCGGTAGAGTTTATTAAAGAAGTAGAAAAAATTGTAGAGGTAGAAAAAGAAGTCATTAAAGAAATTGAAGTTGAGAAAATTGTAGAAGTAGAAAAAATAGTAGAAGTACCTGTCGGCGTAATAAAAGAAATTGAAGGAGTCGCCTTCCAAAAAATTCCTACTGAAATTATTAAAGAAGTGGAAGTAGAGAAAATTATAGAGGTAGAAAAAATCGTAGAAGTAATTAAGGAAGTAGAAGTCGAAAAATTAGTAGAAGTACCTGTCGAAGTGATTAAAGAAGTAGAAATCGAGAAATTAGTAGAGATTCCTGTTGGCGTAGTTAAAGAAATTGAAGGAGTAGCCTTCCAAAAAGTTCCTACTGAAATTATTAAAGAAGTAGAAGTCGAAAAATTAGTAGAAGTAATAAAAGAAGTAGAAGTAATCAAGGAAATCGAAGTCGAAAAACTAGTAGAAGTACCTGTCGAAGTGATTAAAGAAGTCGAGGTAGAAAAAATGGTAGAAGTACCTGTTGGCATCATTAAAGAAATCGAAGGCATTGCTTTCCAAAAAATCCCTACTGAAATTATTAAAGAAGTGGAAATTATTCAGGAAGTTCAAGTAGAAGTGGAAGTCATTAAAGAAGTAGAAGTAGAGCGAATCGTAGAAGTCCCTGTAGAGGTAGAAGTCATTAAAGAAGTAGAAATTGAAAAATTAGTCGAAGTGCCTGTTGGGGTCGTTAAAGAAATTGAGTCAGTAGGTTTTCAAAAAATCCCAACAGAAATCATCAAGGAAATCGAAGTAGAAAAACGTATAGAAATACCCGTCGAAGTAGAAAAAATCGTTGAGGTAGAGAAAATCGTTGACAGAATGGTAGAAGTACCCGTCGAAGTCATCAAAGAGGTGGAAATTGAAAAACTAGTAGAAGTACCTTATGAAGTAGAAAAACTAGTAGAAGTTGAGGTCGAAAGAATTGTCGAAGTACCTTTAGAAGTCATCAAAGAAGTGGAAATTGAAAAATTAGTCGAAGTAGAGAAAATTGTGGAAGTAGAGAAAATTGTGGAAGTAGAAGTTGAGGTCGAAAGAATTGTAGAAGTTCCTTTCGAAGTCATCAAAGAAGTAGAAATTGAAAAATTAGTCGAAGTAGAGAAAATTGTGGAAGTAGAAGTTGAGGTCGAAAGAATTGTAGAAGTACCTTTCGAAGTCATCAAAGAAGTAGAAATTGAAAAATTAGTCGAAGTAGAGAAAATTGTGGAAATAGAAAAACTAATTCAAGTACCCATAGAAATTACTAAGGAGATCATTAAAGAGGTAACCGTAGAAGTGGAAGTCGAAAGAATTGTAGAAGTTCCTGTAGAGGTCATTCGGGAAGTAGAAATTATTAAAGAAATCCCAATAGAAATCACCAAAGAGGTTATTAAAGAGGTAGAAATTGAAGTCATCAAAGAAGTACGAGTAGAGGTCATTAAGGAAGTCATTAAAGAAGTAGAGGTAGAGGTGGTTAGAGAAGTGATTAGAGAAGTACCAATGGAGGCCTATCGACAAAGAATCACTACAGAAGAAATCAAACAAGAAATCTCTCCAGAATCTTTAAAAGCCTTTGAATCAACTAGATATGAAACAAATACCGAGGAGGAACAAATAATTGAAAAAACTTACGAAAATGTAGGTGATAATGACCCTGAATGGGCATTAATCAATGAATTAGAAGCAGCAGAAGAAATTGAAACAACGGAAGAAGAAGACCTTGAAATTAATAATATCGTTGAAACAACGGAAACATCTAGCGCAGAAAATTATGTCTTAACCGATGAATTCCTCTCGGAAATGGCTAGTGAGAATGGAAACGGAAACGGAAATAGTAATGGAAATGGAAATGGAAATTCCGAATCCACCATAACTATTGAAACGGAAGAAATATATCCAAATCAAGAAACCATTACTTATTCCTATGAAGATCGGGATAATTTAATCGTCATAGAAGGAATAGGTCCAAAAATTGAGGCTTTATTCTATAAAAATCGCATCTATACTTTCCGCCAATTAGCACAATTATCTGTCAGCGATATTAAAGACTTATTAAGTGATGCTGGTCCAAGATTTAGAGTGCATGACCCGACCACTTGGCCGCTACAGGCAGAATTGGCTGCGGATGGTAATTGGGATGAGTTAAGAGAATGGCAAGAGAAATTAGATGGTGGAAGAATTTAAATAAACTGCAAGTCCAACTACAACTTCAACCTCAATCCTTCTTTGGAGAGAATTTTGAAATTGTGATTGAAATTCAATAAATAAAATTCAAGTCCAAATTCACATTAAATAATACTTTTATACCTTAAAAATAGAATCTATGTTCACCTTAATTAAAGAAAGTAAAATCAACGCTGCTATCCCTGATCAGGGAAGTATCTCTAATACGATTAATATTAGTCGGAGTGGGAATGTAAAAGATATTAAAGTCAGTGCCAATATAACCCATCCTTATATTGGAGATATTTCTTTAAAAATTACTGCTCCATCAGGGAAAGAAGTAATTTTAAGAGATAGAGAAGGTGGTGCAGCAGATAATTTAATTAATACCTTTTCAGGAGATTTATTAGTAGGCTTAATAGGTGAATCTGCTAAAGGAGATTGGACATTAACTGCTACAGATAATGCCACCAAAGATAATGGTACCTTAGATTCTTGGGGTATAGAAGTAGATTGTGATACTTATAATAATCATAAAGCAGAAATATATATTCCAGAACTTGCTAGTGACCAAATCTTAACAAGTGAGCAAGCCTGTCGATTTAGTGGTCGAATTTTAGAGACCGTGATAGATGTAGAAATTGAACACCCTTTAATTGGCGATTTAGTTGTTTCGATTGTTTCCCCTGCTGGCACTGAAGTTTTACTTCATGATAGAACTGGTGGTTCTCAAAATCACCTCAAGGCACAATATTCAGGGAGTCAACTAACTGGATTACTTGGCGAAAAAACAGAAGGAACATGGACTTTGAAAGTCAAAAACATGCACTCTTCTAATAATGGTGTCCTCAAACACTGGAAAATTAAATTCCATTATGAACCAGAAGATGATTTAAAAGTGGTAGAAGGAATAGGGCCTAAAATTGAAGAATTATTAAAAAATGCTGAGATTTATAGCTATGTTACTTTAGCGACAACAACTCCCGAAGCCATCAAAGCTATATTAGCTGCTGCTGGTGATCGTTTTAAAATGCATGATCCAGGTACTTGGCCAACGCAATCTTCTTTAGCTGCGCAAGGCCGCTGGGTAGAATTGAATGCTTTGAAAGAAGCATTAGATGGTGGAAAGTAAAAAGGATTAATATATTTTAAAAAAGACCTGTTAGACCAATAAAGAAGGGTTTTCTTATAAAAAATTTATGACTAAAAAAACGAAGTCAAAGACTTAAAAAATATAGATTTGAAGTTAAAAACTTCAAATATCGGTTCGGTGCTTGAACAAAAGATGGTGTCGATGGTCGAAGTTTGCAACTTCGACCCAATATTATTAGCGTTTTTAACGCGATTTTCGATGAATTCTATTTTTATAAGAAAACCCTTACCAATAAAGTTTAACAGGTCTTTTTTATTAACCCCTTAATTATCCCGAACACATCTAAATCCAGTATGTTCCAATCCAGTATCAGCACTGGATTTCATCCGAGCCGCCACTCGATACCCCGAGCAATAACTATCATTACATAAAAAAGAACCTCCTCGAACCACTTTCTTTGGAATAGTCGCCTCATCTGGGTCAAAGCTATTCCCTGGGCCTAAAGGATTATTCACCAATTGTGCTTTAGCTCGATGTGGATAATAATTAGCATGATACCAATCTGCACAAAACTCCCATACATTGCCTGCCATATCGTATAACCCATACGCATTCGGCGCAAAAGAAGCAACTGGAGCTAATCTTTCAAAACCATCTTTTCCTTCATTTTGATAAGGAAAATTCCCCTGCCAAAAGTTGGCTTTAACTGTCCCTTCTTCTATACTTTCGTCTCCCCAAGGATATATTTTTCCGGCTTCCCCTCCCCTACTTGCATACTCCCATTCCGCTTCCGTAGGCAATCGTTTACCTGCCCAATTGGCATAAGCTTTAGCATCATACCAAGAGACATGAACAACAGGATAATTCTCTTTTCCTTCAATCGAACTTTCAGGTCCTTCAGGATGCTGCCAATCCGCTTTTTTTATCATTTGCCACCAATAAGCTGGATTATCAGGCACCCGTTGAGTGGGTGAGGAAAAAACAAGGCTAAAAGGTTCTAAAGCTTCTACTGGCGGTGGTGGCGTACCAGGAGGCAATTGAGCCATTACTTCTCCCAAATCTACCGTCCGTTCAGCTATTGTTTGATAGCCAGTCGCTTCCACAAAAGTTTTAAATTGAGCGTTGGTCACCTCCGTCGCATCCATCCAAAAACTATTCACTTTTGTCGGTACTTTAGGAAATTCATCCGTTCGAGCTTGGTCATTATCTCCCCCCATTTCAAAAGTTCCACCCTCAATCAATACCATGCCTTTTTTATCAGTAGCTACTGTTTCATCTGGCTTTATTGCTTCAATTTCTGCCAATAGTTTAGGACTTAAATATCTGGGTGCTGCATTTTTATCAATATCATAACACATGGTAGGGTCTTCTGGCTTAGCAACAGCCACGGCCACTCTTTGTGGTTTCTGTTTACATGAATAACAAATAAATCCGCAGAAAAGCGCATACATAATATATTGGAATCGTATTTTTTGCATTTTTTGTATTTTTCAAAAAAGATAGTACTCATTTTTCCAGTCGCTAAAGTACAGACAATTCTTATAAAATTATATCCTATCACATCCAAATATACCGTATGTAATAATAAGTTGATTGACTAATGCTATTTAAAATAAGTATAACTGTAGATGACTCTATCTTTTATTAATAATTATTAGTATATTTGTATCCAATTCTTACCCATTTCCCCCTTGTTAAATAGTCATTCCCTCCGAAACATAAGTATTCTTTTGTGCGTAATAATATCCCAATCGATTTTTCTAATCTTGAGTAACGCTAGGTTCGCCCAAAATTAGTTAATAAAATAAAATATTATCAAAATAAT
>JAFMDF010000585.1 GCA_017857395.1 Bacteroidota bacterium
TTGGCATTGCGCATTACCTCATTATGTTTCCAATTATGGGTTTGCCTTTTTTATTATATTTAGCTGGTTCAACAGTAGGAGGGGAAATGAGCGGACTTTTAGCCATTGTTCTACCAAGTATCTTGATGCTTATTTTTTATAAAAGCTTACTGAATAGTGTTGTCAATAATTTTAGAACGCATCGACATAAAATTGCGGAAGCATTCCGAAAAGGATAAGCAGGTAATTAACTTCAATCATAACATCAATTTCAAGTTCAACCGAAGAAATCGAAATAACAAATACCAAAAAAATGATAGAAATAAATAACTTAAGAAAATTATATAAAAGAGTCGAAGTTTTAAATATTCCGGATTTGAAATTTGAGAAAGGAGAAATTATTGGAATTGTCGGGAATAATGGCGCAGGAAAAACGACTTTATTTAGTTGTATTTTAGATTTAATACAAGCAAGTGCAGGTACAGTTAGTTCGAAAGGAAAGGATGTCAGCCAAAGCGAAGAATGGAAAAAGTATACAGCAGCATTCCTAGATGAAGGCTTTCTAATTGGCTTTTTAAGGCCAGAAGAATACTTTGAATTTGTAGGTAAATTGCATAATCTTTCTCCTTCTACTAGTATGGAATTTGTCCAACAATTTGAGACGATTTTTAACGGAGAAATTTTAGGAAAGAAAAAATACATTCGAGACCTTTCCAAAGGAAACCAGAAAAAAGTAGGGTTGATTTCTGCTTTAATTGGTGATCCTGAATTAGTGATTTGGGATGAACCTTTTTCTAATCTTGACCCTTCTACGCAGTTGAGAATCCGAGGACTGATTTCAGATTATAGTGCGAATAAAACCTTTTTAATCAGTAGCCACGATTTGAATCATATTGCCGAAGTTTGTACTAGAATAATTATTTTAGACCACGGAAAGTTAGTGAAAGATGTGCAACGGTCGGAGATAAGTAAGGAAGCATTGGTGGAGTTTTTTACGCCAGCGTAGGAACTTTCGTGACATATCCTATGAAAGAACGGTCTATTATTTATAAATTGGACTTTTCAAACAAACATAACAAATAAGTGGACGAACCAACACCACAAAATACGCCCGTTTCGAAGACCTTACCACGGTACATTCAGTTATTTATTATGATTGCCAAATTACTCGGTTATTTTCTGGCAATTGTTATTATCTGTAGTTTATTAGGAATGGGGACAAGTTTATTAGCGCCTAATTTAAATCCAGAAGATTTGCAGTTAGGGCGTATAAATGACTGGCGGTCAATGACTTTGTTGTATGTAGGAATGACAATTGGCGCAATTCTAACTACCTGGGTTTTTAGAACAGTCGTAGATAGACAAGCTTTTGAAACAGTTGGGTTTAAGGGGCGAAATATACTCACTCAAATACTCAAAGGCGGAGCTTGGGCAATAGGTATTCAGAGCATCGTTTTTCTACTATTGTATGTAACTGGCGCTATTTCAGCCGAAATAGGCGCTTTTGAATGGATTAATTTATTGGGATTTCTAGTCTTTTTTTTATTGATTTCCATTCATGAAGAGGTGATTTTTAGAGGCTATGTGACTTCTTTATTAGCCCAAAATATGCATTTTATTCCCGCCTTAATTATTGCTGCGTTGATCTTCGCAGCCGTTCATATTGGCAATGCAGATTTTACATGGATGGGGTTTGGGAGCATTTTTTTAGGCGGTTATTTATTGGGGATTCTTTATTTAAAATATCAAAATTTATACCTCCCCATTGGCATGCATTGGTTCTGGAATTATTACCACGGCAATATTTTAGGGTTTGATGTAAGTGGTTTAGATGTACCCGCTGTTTTAAGTTTGCAGCTGAATGGGGCAGAGTGGTGGACAGGGGGTGAATTTGGGTTAGAAGGTTCGTTGCTGACGGTAATTCTTTTAGGCATAGTAACCATTTTTACGACTTATAAATGGTCTGCTGAATTGGCAACAGGCCATAATTGGGTCGTGTATTAAAGTGGTTGATTTATTCACGCAGCGTTCTAAAAACAACCACAACTTCAACTGCAACCTCAATTTCAAAAACAAAATAAAATTCGTGGGGAATAAATACAAATTAGCCGACCTATTTTTAATCCGAAATCTACTGCGAAACCTCGAATTCCAGCAACTTAATCTTTTGCCCATCTTCCACATAAACAGTAGGCGTTGTACCAATTTTACCAACTTGCCCATACACGCAAATTTGTTGGTTTAGATAATCTTTAGCAGGGTTGTTTGGAAAATGAATTAAGTTATCTTTATTGATAAAAACGTTGAAAATTTCATTAGGATAAGCCTTGTCTAAATTAAACATCACATTGCCTTTTCGAGTGGTTCTAGCTCGAACAACTGTACCACAGATATGCACCGGTTTATTATGATTGGCTTGTCTTTTACCGATAATAGTATTAAAATGTTTATTGGGTAAACTAGCAAAAGCTAATGGTTCTACATCTCCTAAAGCAACGGATTTAAACCAATCTTTAGTCCGTTTTTGGCGCTCTATATCTTGTTCTAAATCGTCCGCTAAAGCCGCATAAAAATCAATGCCAGTCAGTTTTTCTATTTCATCAATGGTGGTGGCATAATGCTCGGTAGGGTAGTCGGCAAGTTGATTAGGCATTAGAAAGGCAATGCCTCGTTTGTTTGCTAAATCAATGGCAACTTTCCAAAAGAACTGAGGAATGGCAACTTTTTGAATACCTCTCTCAATAACGGGTAAATTAGGCGTTAATACACCGCCTGTCACTACGTACAGTGGTACTTGTTCTCGGTAAACATAAGCTCGTAAATCGTTTTCCAACGCTGCCCAACTCTTACGATTAAAATCAGGTACTTGGGGCGACATATTGGAATAAAAGTAAGATTCCGATAATGCTTTTTTCGACCATCTAAAATCTGCAGACGGTGCTAAATGACCTCTATCCCAACCAAATCCATCAAAGTCAGGTTTTCCATTTTTATCAATAATTCGGATAAAGTAATCTTCTTCGATAGCGGTGCCTGTTGCGACTTTAGGGTCTTCTCTAAAATCATTACTTCTGGATACAGCACCATTCAAAATATCTGGTGAAATAACGTGGGCAACCCATTTTGCTTGTTCGTGTGCTTCGCTGTAAACGAGGGATATTAAGGTATGGTGAATGATGGTTTC
>JAFMDF010000225.1 GCA_017857395.1 Bacteroidota bacterium
CGCTTTTTTTTCAAGAGCATACCGCAAATGAATTTGCTAAATGGTTTAATTTTAAGGTTTATTTGACTTACAAAGATTCAGCCATAGTTGTGGAACATATAATCATTAATGAAAAAACAATCAACCCTGCTCCTATATCTATTAGGCAGCAAGAATGGTCTAATAATCTTCGCTTAGGGTTAAAAGCAGATGACCTCGTCCAAGGTTTTATTATCACTACTAATGCTAAACCTTACAATTTTGATGTCGATACCGATTGCATTGATAACGGCATAGACAACTGCCCATCTATCACCAATCAAGCCCAAACAGATAGCGACGAAGATGGTGTAGGAGATGCCTGTGACAACTGCCCTAACATTGGTAATGCAGACCAAGCAGATGATGACGGAGATGGAATTGGTAATCTTTGCCAAACTGCCGCAGGAAATAATGCAGGGATGACGATTGACAATGGTGACATAACGATTATGAGTAGTTTTAGAGGCGTCATTCTAAGTTCACCCAATGGAGATTGTTATCGAGTAAAAGTAACCGATGATGGCGTATTAAAAACAGAACCTGTAAATTGTGGTGGAGTAAATAGTTTGGCTAATTCCGAAAAACCTCAAGCAAAGCAATATACGCCTCAAGCATCAAATAATATTCCTCCAAAAACTACCCCTACCAACCCAATTAATGAAGCAGTAGCTAAGCAATTAGCGTTACAACAAGAACTTATTACTACGCTACAACAGCAAATAGCCACTTTAAATGATGGCATAGAACAATCCTTAAATAACCATCAACAAAAAACACATAAGCATCTATTGGTACTTGAACAAGAGGCTATGTTATCACAGAATTTACCGAATCCATTTTATCAAAATACTATCATTTCTTATTTCATACCTGCTGATATAGAAAAAGCAATAATTAAAGTCATGTCTATAGAGGGAAAGGTTTTGGCAAATATGGTAATCCCTGAAAAAGGTAAGGGGCAGTTAACCATTCAAGCCAATGCTTATCCTGCTAATGCTTATTATTACAATTTAGTTTTAGATGGTCAAATCTTTGAAACTAAGAAGATGGTTTTGACCAGATAGTACATTATTATTAATCGCATTAAAAAAGCCAATCTAGCATTTCTAGATTGGCTTTTTTAGTCATAAAACTGAATTTAAGTTTACCGCTTCTTCCGCTTCCCTTTAGCCCGCGTCGGCGCAACTTTAACTACAGGTTTTACCGCTTTTACTGGTTTAAAATCCTTAATTTCTTGAAAATAAGTATAGCCCATAAAGCCAAGTAAACCTATAAAACTTAATAAAATCAACAAAGAAGAAATCATTGAAATAGTGACGCCTGTATAATAAGCATCTGGTTCAAATTTAAACTCTATTTTATGTTGGCCTGCGGGAATTCGCATTGCACGTAGGATATAATTCGCTCGAATATGGTCCGTTGGTTGACCATCAATGTAGGCTTTCCAACCTTTGTTTGGACCGTACCAAACCTCGGAAAATATGGCCAATTGTTCACTAGTTGTATTAGCTGTATAACTCAAATAATTAGGGGTATAGTCTGTTAATGCAATTGTCCCACTTTTAGTCGGGTCAAAGCTGCCTATATAATTATTGAACTCGCTGTCTAAGACAATAGCTTCTGTAGCAGGATTTATAGAACTAAGCGCATCTACCTCTTCATTCGGTGTAGCTACTTTTCGAATAGATTCGATAAACCAAGCATTCCCTAATGCGCCAGGATTTTGTTGTAATTGTTGATCTCTAGTGATAAAATATTTAGCATTCAACATATCAAAAGTACCTTGCGTGCCTTTAGAAAAATGTCGGTCAATTAAATCTTGGATACGTTGTAATTTTGCAGGGCTGTAACCACCAATCGTATTGTGAAAGTAAGAAGTTTTAGAACTTTCAAAAGTACTAACAGACATGTCTAAGACTCTATAATTGCCTCTTTTTCGAACATTGTCCATATAATTGCCGCTCTTTCGAATATTGTCAGGCGTTCCGTAATTAATACCTTCTGCCGCAAAAATTTGCTGATCTACTGGTCGAGGTTGGTAATTATTGGCATATTGAGAAGGCGTAACAAAAGTATCGTTGTCTAAATATCGTTTACCCACGCCCCACATATCAAAAAGGATTAAGACGCCTAATCCTGCAATAAGGATTAGTTCTTTTATTTTATTCGTTAAAAATGCCCAAATTAGTCCAGCACTAGCCGCAATTAAAGCAAACGACCGAATGCCATCCCCTCGCATCAATGACTTTCTATCTGCAATCACTGCGTCGACATTCCAACCACCTTGTTGCAAACGACCGTCCACAGCTCCAGCAAAATCAAATATACTTGGGCCTACTAGTCCAAAAAACAAGGCCAATCCGCCCGTTACACCTGCTGCTATTTTTAAGGCTTTCATCCCAGCCGTTTTATCCACTTTTCCAGATAATACTGCGGATAGTCCGAGTATTCCTAAAAGAGGGATTAAGAGTGCCGTGATACTTAAAATAGAACTCGGCGCTCTAAATTTATTATATAAGGGTACAAAATCATAAACCAGATGATTAAGACTAGCAAAATTTTTCCCCATAGACAAAAGCAAGGTCAGAAAAGTAGCCGCAATTAACCACCATTTTACAGCACCCTTCACCGTCATTGCTCCCAACAAAAACAAAAAACAGAAAATAGCTCCCATATAGGCAGGGCCACTGGTAAAGGGTAATTTCCCCCAATATAAACTAGCCGCTGGCACTTGCGCTCCTTTTTTTCGCATATCTTGAGCAATGGCAGAGGACGGCGCAATTTTTTCATTAGACGATCCTCCTACCGCTCCAGGCACTAACATGGCAGCTAAATCCATTGCCCCATTACTCCATTGCATCGCATATTGCCAATCTAAACCTTTTACTTCACTACTACTTCCTGTATTCGTATTCGTCGCCGCCAAAATAGGCTCTCCTCTCATGGTGTCTTTACCATAATCATAAGTTGTCCATAAATAAGAAGCAGAAGATAATACCGCTAATAAAAGGGCAATACTTAAAACGCCTCCAATCTTCATTAATTCCGCAACTTCACCTTTCTTCACAAAAGAAACTGCCTCAATTAATACATAAATCAGCATACAAATCCCCAAATAATAGGTCATCTGCGGGTGACTAGAGTTTAAGTTTAAAGCCATGCCGACCGCAAAAATAACGCCACCTAAAAGGTGTTGTTTTCTGAATACCAATAGGGTGCCTAGGATGACTGGTGCAATATGATAAATAGTTCTTATTTTTGTCATGTGTCCCGCTTCAAAAAGCACCAAATTATTTGTCGATAGACCAAAACCAACTGCTCCTGCAATAGCCAACCAAGGATTTACCCCCAATACGACCATTAACAAATAAAACCCTAACATCAAGGCATTAAAATAACCAATTGGGCGAGCTAATCCTAAGTTTTCGATTTTTTCTAGAAGACCAATTTTATTTCCTCCTGCCGAAGAATTAATCGTATAAACAGGCATTCCTCCAAACATAGAATTCGTCCACAGAGAAGTTTCTCCACTCAATTCTTTGTACGCATTGGCTTCTTCTGCCATCCCTAAATAAGAAACAATATCTCCTGATTGTACTACTTTTCCATTTAGTTGCGCATTAAAATAGGCGATATTCACCACCAAAAAAGTTAATATAGCTATAATATGTGGTAATGCTTTTTTAAATAATAGTTGACCCATTGAATCGGTATTTGTCTAAAATGAGGTTTAAAATTTCGCCCAAAGATAATAGAATATTCTACTATGTAAAGGACTGATCTGGTTTACAATCTCAATTTACGATAGGAAAGGTTAAAGGTTGGTTAATTGCTTTAAACATTTTAGGAAAAATCCTTGTTAGAGCGATGCACTAAACTAAAAATGGGGAATCGTTGCGAACGATTCCCCATTTTTAGTTTAGATTCCGATAATTTAAATCTTTTTATCCATCAAATCCGCCAACTTCACCGCCTCATAAGCATTCAAAATCCGCCCAGAAAGACATAAATCGGTAAAAGGTACTAAAGTTGGTTCAGAACCTGGTGTCATTACCTTAAAGTCAATTTTCGTACCTGATTTCATGATGATTTGCTTGACTTGATTTGCCGACAATTTTGGGTAATAAGAACGAATTAATGCGACTACGCCAGCAACCGCAGGGGCAGCCATAGAAGTACCACCCATTGCTCGGTATTTCCCACTAGGTACAGTCGATAAAATCGTCACACCAGGAGCAAAGATATCTACATTTTTCTTTCCGTAATTAGAAAAAGCTGCAGGTAAAGATTCATCGTAATTATAAGTATTCGCACCAACTGTAATGACATTATTAGCAATTTCTGCTTTATCATATTCAGGGGTGTCATTCGGAAAGTTAGGTGCGACATCAATATTTTCTCCGCTATTTCCAGAAGAAAGTACGATAACGACATCTTTTTCTGCCGCATATTTAATGGCTTCATGCACCCATGCTGCTTTTGGGGAAAAACTTTTCCCAAAACTAGCATTGATTACTTTTGCTCCATTATCTACTGCATAGCGAATGCCTAAAGCTACATCTTTATCATATTCATCTCCTTTCGGCACTACTCTTAAAGACATTATTTGTACATTGTCTGCAATGCCTTCTACGCCTTCTCCATCTCTAGCAGCACCAATAATACCCGCTACATGACTGGCATGTGCTTCGCTATTGTCTGAGTTTTTTACATTACTATTGCCATATACTTTAATGGTATAATCATAAGGGTCCGGTTGTCCTTTTCTAGCATTAAAATCGACATTATAATAAGAACCAGAACCAGTAAAACTATCGGCTACTTGCTTCGCCAATTTTTTATATAATTTATAATCAGCCATTTCTGCGGGTGCAATCTCTCCCATTTTTTTATCGCCAAATTGTGCTTTGAACATCCGAACCATTCGGGTCATTTCTAGATTTTCATCATAAGTATCTCCCAAAAAATTCCAACCATTAATATCATCGACAAAACCATTCCCATCATTATCTTTACCGTCCACTGGCTCATCTGTATTGGTCCACATAACAGGTTTTAAGTCTTGGTGGTCAATATCAATGCCTGTATCCGTTACGGCTGCAATAACGGTTGTACTCGTTTTTCCAGCTAAAAACTCATAAGCTTTCGCTAAACTAATCCCAGGAATAGTATCTGTTGCCAAATCTGCATGTCCCCATGCTTGCAATTGCACTGCAGTCAACCGATTAGATTTAGCAGGCAAATTCAAAACCGTATCATTAATATCAGGTACTGCTAATTTTTTAGTCGTATTACAACTAAACAAAAAGCATAAAGAAAGCGCCAATAAATAAGATTTTCTTAAGTCATTCATAGAAAAATAAATATATTAAAACTGAAAAAGAAACGCTAAAGAATTTCATTTGTTCAAATTTTCTAGAAGGTACTTAGCTATGCCAAATCTTAAAGATTTGGCATAGCTTTTACTATCGGGAAAGCCAATGACCAGATGAATTCACTTAGCACAAAAAAAAGAATCTGAAAAATAAAATATTTAAAATAAAATAAGGCAATATCTAGCAAATTCCTTATTAATTATGGTGTAATTACGACGAAAAAAAGGAAATGGTTGATTTTATAAGTAAAATAATTTTTACGTCTTTTTACGTCTTTTTTCAAACTTGACCATCTTATAATTGTAACGCAAACAAAATTCATTAAAAATCATCCATTACACCTTGAGAGATTTTGAGTACATAGCAGAGTTAGTTGACCGAGTAAAACAAGCCGATTTGTTAGCGATGAAGGTGTTGTACAATGAGTTTGCTAGAGAAATGTTGACCGCTAGTCATCGAATCACCCAAAATCTATCAGATGCCGAAGATATTATCCAAGAATCTTTTATGACCTCCTACGAAAAAATCCAAAATGCTGAGAAAATAATTGCTGCCAATAATAATCTAAATATTAAGCGTTTTGAAATGATTAATGGTATTTTTAGAATGGATAGAAATTCTGTAGTTTTAGAAAACGGTAAAACATTTAACCTTGAAAAATTGGAAATAACTAGCAATCCTTACCATTCCTAAAAATCATAATCTAGATGTTAAATTAGAGAATATGAATTTAGAAGTAGAGGAATTAGATGGCTATTTAAAAATTGGAAGTACGGGAGGAAGCTAAAAAGCTCAATAATTTAGAAGCTAATTTAATGTTTGGGAATGTAGAAGTCTTAGAGGTAAACAAAGCGATTATCAATGTGCATATAAGTCAGGTTACAATAGGAAAAATTAATGAATTAACGCTAGGTTCTACTCAAATTGCGATTGAACAAACTTTAGGTTTGCTATTTACAAGAAGCGTAAGTGATTTATCTTCTCAAAGTACCTATAAAATTGATACCGTTACCATTTTAAAAATTCAAGAATCTAAGAACGATAAATTTATACTTTGAAAAGTAGATAATATTGAATCTCTTTATTCCTTCTTTAGAAAACGATATTTTTGGTAGTCAAACCTTACTAAAAGGCAATAAAGAAAAAGCAGGAAAAATCAATATTCATTGTAATCAGTGCAAAGTAAAATTTAATGAATAAACAATTGATGTTGGACGGCTGTAAAACGGTCGTCCATTTTTGCAACAATTCGTCAAATTAAAACAAAGTCTTTCTAAAAATTGAAAATTGTGGAATGTAATTAAATCCGAATCCGCCCTACTCCACTATACACATTAAATCGTTCTCCTCTCAAAAAGCCAATCAAGGTCATCCCATTTTCTTCTGCTAATTCAATCGCCAAGCTAGAAGGGGCGCCTACTGCGGCAATAATTGGAATACCAGCCATCATTGCTTTTTGCACCAATTCAAAACTAACTCGACCGCTTAGCATTAAAATTTGTGCTCTTAGTGGAATAAGGTCCTTTTGCAAACAATTTCCTATTAATTTATCAACTGCATTATGTCTGCCAACATCTTCTGCGTAATCTAATAATACGCCCGTTGGTGAAAATAAGCCAGCAGCATGAATACCACCTGTTTCCTCGAAAACAGATTGGCTTCCCCTAAGCAACTTGGGTAATTCTAGTAAGACTGAATAGTCAATTTTAGGCAAATCTTTCTGCGGAAAAAAACAAGCTGTTTTTGCTAAAGTTTCAATAGATGCCTTTCCACAAACACCACAACTAGCAGTGGCATAAAAATTACGATCTAAGGCAGTTAAATCAACTTTAGTTGTCTTTAAAAATTTGACTATCAATATATTAATCTCTAATTGCTCTATTGCTTCAATTCCACTTTTAGATGCAATAATGCCCTCTGCCAATAAAAATCCCAATGTTAATGCAATGTCATTCCCAGGTGTTCGCATGGTGATGGCTAAATTTTTCTTTTGCCATTTATTATTAAAAAAATACTGTATCCGTATTTCTAACGGTTCTTCTACCACTACCCTATCGGAAGTAAGGCGATGTTTCCCATCATCCACCTTAAATATACGTTTTTCACTTACTGCGCTTGAAAAGACTTCCATCATCGGAACTTATTTTAATAATATTGCTTTATTTATTTGCCTATCAATAACCATTGAAATGGTATGCTTTTTAAAAGAAAGCCTTATTTTTGCAAAATATCATTTATTCATAGAAACTATGAACTATAATCCCGATAACTATCAGGAGAAAGATGCACTTAATAATCGTACAAAATTAACCTTTTTAGAAATAGCAAATGGTAAAAATTGGAGATGTCGAATTAGGAGAATTCCCGCTATTACTAGCGCCTATGGAAGATGTAAGTGATCCACCCTTTCGTGCTTTATGCAAAGCACAAGGTTGTGATATGATGTACACAGAATTTATTTCTGTTGAAGGATTGATAAGAGATGCAACTAAAAGTGTGCAAAAATTAGATATTTATCCTGAAGAACGGCCGATTGGTATACAAATTTTTGGGGCAGAGATTGATTCTATGATGCGAGCCGCAGAAATCGTAGAGGAAGCAAAACCAGAAGTTTTAGACATAAATTTTGGTTGTCCTGTCAAAAAAGTAGTTAGCAAAATGTGTGGTGCAGGTATTTTGCAGGATATACCTAGAATGGTCAAGTTAACGGAACAGGTGGTAAAATCTACGAATTTACCTGTAACCGTTAAAACTCGATTAGGTTGGGATGAAAAGACCCAATTTATTGAAGAGGTAGCCGAGCGTTTACAAGATGTGGGCATCAAAGCGTTGTCTATTCATGGTCGGACTCGTAAGCAAATGTATAAAGGGGAAGCAGACTGGACAAGAATTGGTAAAATAAAAGAAAATCCGCGCATTAAAATTCCTATTTTTGGCAATGGAGATATTAAGACTCCACAGAAGGCAAAGGAATATCGAGAGCGATATAATGTAGATGGAATTATGATAGGGCGGGCAAGTATTGGGTATCCTTGGATTTTTAGAGAAATCAAACATTACTTTAAAACAGGAGAAATATTACCGCCGCCTACCGTTGCAGAAAGAGTTGCTGCTGCCAAACAACATTTTGCACATTCTATTGAATGGAAAGGACAAACATTAGGGATTTTAGAAATGCGGAGACATTATACTAATTATTTTAGAGGATTTCCTCATATCAAACCTTATCGAACGAAACTAGTAACCAGTCATAATCCAGAAGAAATTTTGGACGTTTTTAATCAAATCGAAGAAAGATATTCGGAGGTTATGAGCAGTTAAGTAGTGTGACAAAATAAAGAAAAGCTAACTCTTTTTGGGATAAATAATCCAAATTATTTGTAATTTTTGAAAATTGAAAATTACAAATTGAAAATCACAAAATATTGGTCTTTAACATACAACCACACGAGCGAGAAATTTTCACTTTAATCGAGCAAACTGCTACCGAATTAAACTACCCTACTTTTGTGGTAGGTGGCTATGTTCGGGATCGATTATTAGCACGACCTTCCAAAGACATGGATATTGTCTGTGTGGGTAATGGCATTCGCTTAGCGCAAAATGTCGCCTCTAGAATGCGCCCTATACCAAGAGTCGTGGTTTATAAGCGATTTGGAACAGCTATGTTGAAGTGTAAAGATTTGGAGATAGAATTTGTCGGAGCAAGAAAAGAATCTTATCGCCATGATTCTCGCAAACCGACTGTAGAAGAAGGCTCTTTGGAAGACGACCAAAATCGTAGAGATTTCACTATTAATGCTCTAGCCGTTGGCCTGACGGGATCAAGCTTTGGACATATTATTGACCCTTTTGGCGGCTTAGCACACCTTGAATCTAAAATCATCAAAACACCGCTAGAGCCAGGTAAAACTTTTTCGGATGATCCTCTGAGAATGTTACGTGCTATTCGGTTTGCGACACAGTTAGGTTTTGCTATTGAACCCAATACTTATCAAGCATTATCTAAATACAAGAATCGAATTAATATTATTTCTAAAGAACGGGTCATTACAGAAATTAATAAAATTATTTTAAGCCCTACTCCTTCTGTAGGTTTTAAAATGTTGTTCGATACCGGTTTATTAAAAATTATTTTTCCTGAGATGGCGGCTTTACAAGGCGTCGAATTCAGAGATGGAAAAGGGCATAAGGATAATTTTTACCACACTTTAGAAGTATTAGATAATATTTGTAAGAAAACCGATAATTTATGGTTGCGTTGGGCAGCAATCATGCACGATATTGCCAAGCCACCTACCAAGCGATTTGAACCTAAA
The DNA here is from genome assembly GCA_017857395.1 of Bacteroidota bacterium. Classification (GTDB taxonomy): domain Bacteria; phylum Bacteroidota; class Bacteroidia; order Chitinophagales; family Saprospiraceae; genus JAFMDF01. Next base: position 9,716 of record JAFMDF010000225.1, read on the forward strand.
CATGGATGGACTTTTCATGGACATGAAGCTTTAGGCGCCACTATGACGCCTCGTATTTTCCGTCGATTAAAATTGCCGATGGATCATAAAATGAAATATATTCAAAAATTGGTTCGTTTGCATTTACGACCTATTTCCTTGACCAAAGAAAATATCACCGATTCTGCTATTCGTCGCTTACTTTTTGAAGCAGGCGAAGATTTAGAAGATTTGATGATATTATGTGAAGCGGATATCACTTCTAAAAACCCAAAGAAAGTAGCTCGATACTTAGCTAATTATGAACTAGTTAGAGATAAATTAAAAGAAATTGAGGCAAGTGATAACATCCGTAATTGGCAACCACCAATAACAGGGGAAATAATTATGGAAACCTTTAATATTACGCCATCTAAGCAGGTTGGTATTATTAAAAATGCTATTCGAGAAGCTATTTTGGATGGGGTGATTAGTAATAATTATGAAGAAGCTTTTGAATTTATGTTGACAGAAGGCGCAAAATTAGGGATGAAAAAGGTATAACCTATCTAACTACAGAACAAAAATAATAATTCGCCATCCCGCACCTTTTATTCCTAAAGGAAGGCTCGCCTGTGGATAGATTTCTCCTTTAGGAGCTAGAGGTGAGCGAAGGAAATTTATATTTTCCAACGTTTTGTCCTGTACTTAGATTATCCAATTGTACAAATCTGCTCAAATCAAGAATAAATGATTAGAATCGCTTTATTTTCAATAATATTATCCGCTATCTCTTTTAATGCGAGTGCACAAGATGATTTATATAATAAAATAGATTCCTTACCCAAAATAGCTTTAGATAGTACCAAAACCAAACGTAAAGGAAGACTAAAAAACTTCTTTAAACAAGATTATCCTTCTCCCAAAAAAGCAGTACTATTAGCTATTGCTCCAGGAATGGGACAGATTTACAATAAAAAATATTGGAAATTACCTTTAGTTTATGGTGCGCTGGGTGGCGTTATTTACGCTATCCGATTCAACACCAATGAGTATAATACCATGATCCAATCTCTAGCTATAAGAAATGGCGAGATAACGGGAATTGAGGACCCTATTGATAGTAGCATTCCAGACAATGCCGTAGAAGCACAACGAAATGCTTCTGATAAGAATCGACAACTATCTTGGATTGGCTTAATTGGCTTCTATTTAATTTCCGCAGGAGATGCTTTTGTAGATGCCCACCTAAAAGATTTTAATGTCGATGATGATATTAGTTTTCAACCTATTTTTGAAACGGGTTTTAATAATCAGCCAGTAATTGGTTTGGGAATCCGTATTCCTTTAGGGAAATAGACAGCTAGCCAAACTAACCAAAAAGCATATTCCTAGCCTTCGATAATCTAATAGCTTTCACTTTTCTACCCAAAACAATCACCTGCTTGTTCTGTTCCCAATCTTCCTTAAAATTTACAGGAGCGTGATTGGTAATATTGTATTCAATACTAGGTAATAAATTTTCAAAGTTTCGGTCATTAGCCGCAAGTAATAGATGCGTTTCTCTAGCTGAAGGTGGTAAAGAGAAGAGTTTTTTTAAGGTATATATATTTAATAAAATTTGGTCTCGCACATTTTCTTCCCATTTATGGTCAACTGCTTGACGCAATAACATCGCTTGATAAGCAGCGCCTACACAAATATCTTCCAATGTTCTAAATGGTTTTGTATATTGACTAAAGCCATCCCCTTTTAAGATTTGGTCAGCAGTTATTTTAGTATTATTGAGTGCTAATTTTCCATGCTTTACGTCCCGCATAAAAGCTAATTCAAAGTCAGTAATTTTAATATTATTAGCATTGCTAGGAAGATGTACCATTTTTAGTAATGGTCTATCATTGACTACTATTTCCGTTTTACACAAAACCAGTAAATGAGCAACCTCAGAGCCTGCCGTAATGTATGTTTTCAAACCATTTATCTGATGGTTGGTTAGGGTGGTTTGAATAGCTTTTGGATGACTTCCTTTTTCTTCGCTAACACATAAGGCTTTAAATTCATTAGGTGCAATAGTAGGAAACATTTTTTCTAAAGCTGCCTGATAACCCGCCATAAAAGTAAAACTGAATTGTTGGCACGTAAACCCACCAATAATCGCTTTATCAATTGGTAATTCCTTTTTTGTGAAATGATAGTAATCTATAGACCAATCGTTTATGGTGTGATATAATTTCAAAGGGCGTTCTTTACTTATTTCTAATAATTGCTGAATCATTTTTATATTACTCTTTTCTTAAAAAAATTAATCTCCTTTAAGATTCTAGAAGACAGAAGTCAGACCATCAATTACATTGACTGTCAGAAGTCAGATTAGAGACCAATCCTAAATATTAGCCGACATTCCCACAGTCGCCTAAAAGCAAATAAAAAGGGCTTGTATGAAATTCATACAAGCCCTTTGTCATTAATAGTTGAGCGTAATAGGTTACTGCTCTACCACTACTAATTTCTGATATTTAGAACTGCCGTTATTATCAACAACGCCAATTACATAAACACCAGCTTCGCCCATTGGGCTTTCAAGGCTTACTACGCCTCTTTCCCCTGTGACTACCTTCTCTAGAATTAGGCTATTATTAGGACCGTAAAGTCTAATAACACCGCCTTCTTCAGAAGAGAATTGGTAATTTAAGCTTGGGCTTACCGTTAAGCTAATTGGATTAGGATAGACATCAAACTGAGTTTGCGCTCTTCCGACAATATCGGAATTGAGTGTTCCCAAAGTCAAATAATCATAATTTCCTGGTTGAATCGCTTCATTGGTAGTAATAGAACCCGCAGAAAAGTTAGCTATCTCAGATCCCATTTGATTATGAGAAGAAGATTGGTCTAACGTAAACCGATCAATCGAAGATGGGATTAACTCCCACTGATTGCCTCTCCATCCAATAATCGTCAATCTGTTTAAATCACTTTCTGTTAAAGATTCAATATTACTTGCCGCATCCCAAGTTAAAGTCACTTGTGTTCTTGATGCTCCATCAACATCCCAGTACTCTACCTCACTAATTTGAGAGAGCAATGGTTCTATTTTTGCAGTACCCTTTTCATTGATAAAGCTCGGGTTGTTATCGTAGTATGCTGCACTTGTACGAGCTGCTCCAGAAATCGCAACTGGTCTAAATTTACTGTTTGCCCCTACAGGGAAAACAAAAGACTCGTTATGATAAACTTTCACATAGCCGTCTACATGCTGCATATCCGATGCACCCACCCAACTACTACCGTAACTAAAGTTGATATATCCTTTTTTGTTTTCTCGCTCAGTTGCGACAACACCAGGATAAATACCATTACTTCCATCATGAAAAGTATGCTTATTAAAAATAGAAATTGATGCGTTATCAGGAACATAAATCTCTCCAAAAAATTTGGAAGATTGGGCATTTACTTGAAAGCTCATAGCTAATAATAAAGCCAAACCTGATAAAATATTTTTCATTCTAAGCATATTAATATTTTTAGAAAACACTAAATAAAAACAATTAACCTCAAAATGTCCTCGAAAGAACATGGTTGGAGGAGGTCCGAAAACCTCCTCCTGATTATGTTTTATTTAGAAGAACAATGAATAGTAGAAACTGAATGTATCAGACCATGCTGTTTCGCTGTCCATTCTCACGATATTTACTGTAACAGATTTAGAAGTAATTTTCTTAATATTAATTGAGAAGTTTACTTTACATCTTGCATCATTACCAGAGAATCTATTAATTGCTTGTACAAAATTGATTAATGCCGTCTGGTTAATATCATCAAATCGGTAGGTAACAATCATACCTGCATGATTCCCATTACCAGGTGCACTTTTACCATCAATTGAATACGAAACTGTTTTAAAGCAATCGTCTTGAAATTTGCCTAAGTGAGATACTTCTACTTTATCCCATGCTGGAATCAAGAACTCTCCTTTCTTAGCATTGACACTGCCTGCAACACCTTGTGGACCTGCTGGACCTGCTGGACCTTGTGGTCCTCTAAATCCTGTTGCTCCTTGTGGACCTGTTGCTCCTGCTGGACCTGCAACACCTGCTGGGCCTTGTGCTCCTGCTGGACCTACTGGGCCAGTCGCTCCTTTCGCACCTGTTACGCCTGCTGCACCTGTTGCGCCTTTTGGACCTTGTGGTCCTTGTGCACCGTCAGCACCGTCAGCTCCTGCTGGACCTGTTGCTCCTGCTGCGCCATCAGCACCTGCTGGGCCTTGTGGACCTGCTGCACCAGTATCGCCTTTAGGACCTGCTGGACCTTGCGCTCCATCAGCTCCGTCAGCTCCTGCTGGGCCTTGCGCACCAGTATCACCTTTAGGGCCTACTACGCCTGTACTTGGTCCCGCTGGACCTACTGGACCTTGAGCACCAGTATCACCTTTAGCTCCTGTTGCTCCATCAGCACCTGCTGGACCTGTTGCTCCTGTATCGCCTTTAGGACCTGTTGCGCCATCTGCTCCGTTTGCTCCTGCTGGACCAGTTGCGCCATCAGCACCTGCTGGACCTGTAGCTCCTGTTGCGCCAGTTGCTCCTGCTGGACCAGTTGCTCCTGTTGCACCAGTTGCTCCCGTAGGACCTGCTGCTCCTGTAGCTCCTTGACAATCTGCTCCATTTCCAAATCCGTCACCATTCACATCTTCATTAAGATCTAATGCACCATTTGCATTTAAATCCCAACATGCTGTTCCTGTTGCTCCTGTTGCTCCTGTAGCTCCTGTAGGACCTGCTGGACCTGTTGCTCCTGTTGCGCCTGTTGCGCCAGTTGCGCCAGTTGCACCAGTTGCACCAGTTGCACCTGCTGGACCTGCTGGACCTGTTGCTCCTGTATCGCCTTTAGGACCTGCTGGACCTGTTGCGCCATCTGCTCCGTTTGCTCCTGCTGGACCAGTTGCTCCTGTTGCACCAGTTGCTCCCGTAGGACCTGCTGCTCCTGTAGCTCCTTGACAATCTGCTCCATTTCCAAATCCGTCACCATTCACATCTTCATTAAGATCTAATGCACCATTTGCATTTAAATCCCAACATGCTGTTCCTGTTGCTCCCGTTGCTCCTGCTGAACCAGTTGCTCCTGTTGCACCAGTTGCTCCCGTAGGACCTGCTGCTCCTGTAGCTCCCGTTGCGCCTGCTGGACCAGTTGCTCCTGTTGCTCCCGTTGCTCCCGTAGCTCCCGTTGGACCAGTTGCTCCTGTTGCACCAGTTGCTCCCGTAGGACCTGCTGCTCCTGTTGCTCCCGTTGCGCCTGTAGCACCAGTTGCTCCTGTACAATCTGCTCCATTTCCAAATCCGTCACCATTCACATCTTCATTAGCATCTAATGCACCATTTGCATTTAAATCCCAACATGCTGTTCCTGCTGCTCCTGTTGCACCAGTTGCTCCTGTAGCTCCCGTTGCACCAGTTGCTCCTGTAGCGCCAGTTGGACCTGCTGGACCTGCTGAACCTTGTGGGCCTGCTGCTCCTTGTGGACCTGCTGGGCCTTGTGGGCCTGCTACACCTTGTGGACCTGCTGGACCTTGTGGGCCTTGCGCTCCCGCTGGACCTTGTGGACCCTGCGCTCCTGCTGGACCTTGTGCGCCTGCTGCTCCATCAGCACCATTTGTTCCTGGTGCGCCTGCTGCTCCTGTATCTCCTTTTGCTCCTGTAGCTCCTGTAGCTCCCGCTGGACCTTGTGCTCCCGTTGCGCCATCTGCTCCGTTTGCTCCTGCTGCGCCAGTTGCACCCGTAGCTCCTGCTGGACCTTGTGCTCCTGTA
>JAFMDF010000226.1 GCA_017857395.1 Bacteroidota bacterium
TATTCAATAAAGATATCCGTTAAGCCTCCAGGTTCGCATTCTACCGTCATAGAGTACTCTTCAGTTCCTGTATCCGTAACAACTCTGTATTCAGTCGTAAAGATATTTTCAGTTCTTATTTCTACTTCAACTTGAAAGTCATTGTGTATTCCCTTTGTTGAATATCCTCCGAAACCGTCAGAAGTAAATAAAGAAATAAAAGGGGTATTATTAGTATAACTAAAACTAGTATTCCGAAAGTAGATTGTGTCAGTATCAGATGCAGGTTCTACATTTGTAAGGTGAAGATTGGCATAAGTTCGTGGATATAATTCAATACTTACTTTTGGCTTAAAAGACTTATTCCAGGATTCCCACTTATGTTGAGAGTTTCGTGAAATAGTATCATCCTCCCAAAATTGACTTTGAAAGTTTTCCGTAAAGTTTTTGTCAAGTCTTAGATTTGAGCAGATAGCAGGCTTAAACTCAAATTTTCCCTCAAAATCAGATAACTTCTGGGAACAGGTTGAATAACAATCCTCAAGAAAGCACGATTTGTACAGTATAACCTTAACCCCTTGGATAGCTTCTCCATTGGCTCTATTTCGTATTATACCTTCAACTGAATTTGACTCTACCTCCACTTCTGTTGTTGGAGGACTAGGAACAGGTTCGGGTTCAATTTCTTCATCTCCCGAACATCTTCCAAAAAGTAGAGTAAACGACATAAAAAAAAAGCAAGCAAAAAATAAATTGGTTGTAAATTTCATGATGGGGTTTTTAGTTTAATTTCTATCATATTAGAATAAACCCCATTCAATTCCAATTATTATAGCCAATCATTAGTGGGATTAAACACTTGTTTTCGTCCACCTTTTTTCAATACTCATAACTCGTTGATTATCAGCAATAATTTTTAGAAAATTTCAGAGAGGTTTTTGTCCACCCCTGCAAATGTTAAGATTTGGCGGATATTGCACGATTAGTTGCCGTACCTCATAGAGGAATTGCTCAAAACTGGTAAAACGGAACTACCGAGCCATAGACCAGGTACAGACCTTATAAAAGCCATTCGCATGATTGCTAGAAACAATTCCTTTTTCTGAAGCCAAAGTCGCTGAAGAAAGACCAACCAATCCTTCTGGTTTACCCATCCTAACCGTCAATAAACTTTTCATGCGTACCTTGCTTTCCTCTGCTGCTCCTTGTGCGGCACTTGGATACATAGAAGAAACGGGTGTAAAAATTGGATTCTTAGTCGTGCGTCCAGCGCAAACTATCCCAGAATCCGTACTAGCAAAAGGCTTTAATTTTGGGCATGGGTTAATTGGTACGTCAGACTATACGTTGATTCAATTTGGGTTTGAGTTCTATGGTTTTGGTACTTACTATGTGTTGCTGAATCCAAATAACCCTTTAGTACAAACCGTTTTAACCACGATGATAGAAAGTGGTAGTTATTTCTTCTTAGCCTTGAATCCTGATAAATCGGTTAGTACCTATAAAGCTGATTTGGGACAAGAAAATTTAGCTGGATTAAGGGACAACTTTCCCAAAATACAAGCAGCAACTACCACGGATGAACAATATAATAAAGGGCTACATCATTTTCATAAATCTCCTGACCTTGATGGCAAACTACTCAATTGGGTGTGTCGAGACACCATGAATTTTTTGGATTTGTCTAAAGAAGAAAACCGTTTGGATTTAAATCCGAGGTAGGGAAGATATATCTTTACCCAATAATAGCTACTGTAATCGCTACCAAGCCTACAATAAAAAGGGCTCCTACAACTATTCCTGCAATTGCTAAACCTTTCCCTTTTTCTTCTGTGGGGTTTCTTTTTATTCTTTTTAGCGCAATTATACCTGTTATTATACCTGTTATTATCCCAGCTAAACTGAATAAGAATCCAAGTATCGCACCCCCAGAAAGGGTAAAAATTAGTAGACCAAATAAGGCTGACAATAAGCTCACGGTAGCCATCGAATCTATTGTTGCTTCATCATTCTTAGAGGAGTGGGAAGTGCTTTTCTTCAACTTTTTTTTCCATTTTTTAATAAGTGAGTGCCCCACTAATCGTTGAATAAATCCTTCCTTTTTCTTGGAAATCTTTTTTGATGAAACAGGAATTGGATGTGATATTATTTCCTTTTTAGCGGATGCTGAATTAGTACCAATGGGTTTTGCAAAGTTAGGTGTAACGTATGTGGAGAAGATTAAAAACAATAATAGTTTAAAAGTGATTTTCATAATTATTTATTGTTGAATTGGAAAATGTATTAGCGGTCATATATCACCAATACTATTTGAAAGGATTCGTCGAATTGAATCATACTACTAGGATATAACATTGAATACAGGCAGTATAAGATTCAAAAAATAACCATTCATAGGTAATGATTTTTATCAATCTAATACCATGACTTTTCTAACTGTCTTGTTTCTCAAATTAGCCCTCTATCAATATCCCGACAAAAAGGAAAAATATGCCGATTATTTCTATGTTTTATCTTTTCGGCGTGATCGAGCAAAAAGAGTCCTAGCCAACTGTTTTGTGAAGAGAACCGTGAAACGGGTGGGCTGGCAATAGTCGATTCTACCTCGCCAAAAGGGTGTTTTTGCCCACGCCTTTTTGCCTAAATCCTTGATACAGGGGTTGATAAAAGTCACAATTAGGGTTGATAAAAGTCACTATGTATTAAATTTATTAAGATAACCTTTGTATAGAAAATCAAATTTTTATCATCATTGCAAACAACACAAACTCAAAAAATAGCATTCAAATGAAAAAAGAAACGCTTATTCAAAAAGCAGATACTCTTATACAAAATGAAGGAGCACTTACCAAAAGGTTTATAAAAGCAACTAGTGATGCTTATAATCCAATGGAAAAGGTTTTTCAATTGATTATCGGAGAATTTCCTTCTGTTACGAATTCTTGGCCAGGCGACTTTGGCGAACCTAGCATCCAAAACGTATTGATTGCCCAGGAAAAAAAGTATGAAGAGTATTTCAAAAATTTAGGATTGAAAGAACATGCAGGAATGAAGGCTTATGAGATTGGTCCGGGCTGGGGACCATTTAGTCATTATTGCCGAGAAAGAGGTGTCCACGTAGTTTCTGTTAGCCCGGCAGAGAAAAAATATGACTATTTAAAGGGACTAGGACATGATGTACATCATGGCATCTGGCAAGAATTTACTCCTGATAGTGGTCCTTTTGATGCCATAATTGCAATGGGGTCTCCGGAACATATGGTATCTCCCGCTGATTATGACGCAGGAGAACAGGATAATATTTATAGAAATTTCTTTGATTATTGTTATCCCTTACTAAAACCTGGTGGCAGGATTGGTGGTCAAATGATGACTTTCAATGGCAGGAAATTAGATACGTCTAAATTACAGGTTAAAGAAAAAGGTACAGATGATGAAAGCCAAATGTATTATCATCTTGGATTATTAACTTACCGTTATCCAGACGCTTGGTTACCACGAGATTTCAAACATTTTTTTTCCTGTGCAAAAGAAGGCGATTATAAAGTTATAAATGTCGTAGATGGTAGAGAACAATATATATGGACAATGAAAGGCTGGGATAGTGGTTTTTGGAAAATCACACCATTGAAAAAATGGCTAATGGTTGCAGGTTTAATCATCAGAAGCTATTTGGATACTGATTTTGGATATTGGCGAAAAGCATTTTTTGAAACATCAAATAGAAAATGTTTTGAGAAAGGTTGGATGGGACATGAATTTTGGTTCGTAGAAAAACAATAAATCATATAAACTAACTGGACCAAGGTATAGTAACAGGTACCATTAGCGGAGCTGGCCCTAATGCATCATCTCTTAAATAAACACTCCATTCATCTCTGCCTATTTCTTCATAATCAAAGCTGTTGCCATTCGGGTTCGCACTAATTTCTTTCCAAGTAGTAGCCGTCATTTGCTGATAAGTTCCTAATTTTTCACCATTCGCACCAAAGACTACTTTATTGACATCGATTAAATTAATGCTTGGTGGATTGACAGATACTGCGCTACAATTCATCGTCAAGTTATAATGTCCTGAGATACTGCTGATGTAAGCGTCTACCGCTACGATATACAAACCAGGATTTAAGTCGGTCAAAGTTAATTTTTCATCTTTTGCCCCACCATTGATGCTCATGCCTTTGGTGTCGATGATTTGGTATTGGCTATTCAAAGCAAATACAAACAAATCTAAATCTACCGTCATATCAGTCAAAGCCACTTCATAAGTCGTAATAGCCTCAGGCGTAGCTTCCACCTCGAAGAAGAAATATTCATCTTCTCCATCGAAACGCGCCCCAAGGGCATCTACATTATCGGGATAAATTCGATAGTCTAATGAGTTGCCTTGTCCTTTGGTACAACCGTCGTAGTCAAAACCACAACCTATTTCTTTGTAGCCTTTATTACGACCTTGAGCGCTTTGCTTAAATTTAGCAGCGGAGGCTTGTGTTTGTACATTTTCGAAAATCATATTGATGCCCGCTGCGGGTAAGTTTCTATCAGCATTAGCAGTCGTGGAAACTTCAGTCGTAGCAACAAGAATTTAGAGTTTGTCCTAGCTGTTCAAGTTATTGTTTTATCGCTACCAAATAAAAAATCAAAAGCGATACCAAGGTACCGCTTTTAATTTTAGATTTAAAAATAATAATCGACATCATGAGAATAAGCTTTTGATATATTTCTTCAATTGTTCTTTATAAACGATGCTTCCTTTTGGGCATATTTTCCTTAATTATAAATTCCATTTATCACACTAATATCCCCGCTACTCAATCCACTTCTCTGTCCCATTTTCCCCAATTCATCATAGAATCTTATCACGTCATCAAAAATCCAAACTTTATGAGTTACTGGAAGAATGGTGTATCCTCCATTTTTAGAAAAAGCTTTTGGATGATAGTGCATTACTGAACCAAAATCATACCCATATACATCTAATCTTTCTGCACAATCTTTGTCGAATTGTGAACTTTTACTAGATGTTATATTATTCCATAAAACATGAATATAGTTGTCTCTATCGCATCTACCTTGTTCGTGATATAAGCCAGCAGCATGCAAAATTTCGTGGATATAGGTCCCCAAAGGGGCAGAAGATTCTAAATAAATTCTTTGTACACCGCCTCTATAGCCGGCTCCTCCCGATAAATAATTTCCATCTGTAGAAGTACTGATGCGCACATAATCCGCTTCATTATTTCTTAAACGGATAGTAAGATTGGTTTTGTTATTCAATTCACTAACCGCATTGGACAAATTTTGAATCATAGTTGAATTATTCCAAATACCATCATCTACTGAAATGGGTATGATTCCGTTTTCCCAAAGATTATTTTGATATTTGACGGATAATCCCCTGGAAACTGCCTTTGTTCTATTAGCAACTTCCTTTTCTGTTCCTAAAACTATATCTCCACCAATAACCACTTTTCCTTTTTTTATTTCAACATCTACTTCTGTTAATTGTCCATTTCCGTATAAATCAACTTTCATTTTTTTGACTGCTTGAGGGGCAACACCTGGTAAATATCCTTCTCGACTACTCGCTTCCAATTCTTGTAATTCAGGTGGATTTTCTTCCATATAAGCCTTTAGAGATTCCATATCAGTAATCGTAGCTTCTTTGGTAAGAGGTTCATTGATTCCACTTTGGTCTTTAGTACAACTAGTAAAAGTGAATAAGCTGATTAAAAATAAAGCAACAACATTTCTTAAATTTTTCATAACACATGTTTTTAAAAGGGAGTCTATTTTTTTTGAAGACACGTCCTTTGTTTAAAAAATAAAGGTTTTAGAAAGCAAAAGGTCTATTATAATTTTTTGAAGACTGATTTGCTAGATTTAAAATTTGCTTGAATAAATTGTCAAATTTTAATTTCCCTTTAATTGCTGTTTTTTGAAAAGGTGACCCACTATTGGAATTTTTTATTATTTTTTTTAATTTATTGATACAAAGATGCAGCAGAAAAGAGGGGGAAAAAGAGGAAATTAGAAGACTGTTGCTCAAAATCTATCACCTTTAATCTAGAACCATGGAACTAAAAACTAACATCTACAACGGCATCTTCCGAGCCATCCAAGACTCCTTTATCGAAGTGGCTGGCGAACGCTACAAAAAAAAGACGCACCGAAGCACGTCCCCCAATTTGAGTTCTATAAAAAAATCTTTTCAAGGCAGATTTAGCCTTGATGCCTATTTTAAAATTACGAACGCGTTCCTTAGTTATTTTCTCGTTCAAAAAGAAGATAACATTGCTGCTTTAAAATTTGTGTTATCGTCTATTAAAATTAATCCTTTTTCAGATACTTTTATTTTTAAATCCTGCATGCCATCATTTTGGTGACCATTGATAAAAAACTCATTTTCATTTGTAGGTATTAATTTTACTTTTTGAATAGGGCTTGTTTTAACAGCATCATCCATAAACATACCTTGAATTTGATTCTTTGAGTTAATTCCCAAGATAAATCCTATATCTTCTTTTTCAAAATGAAATCTAATATTTACCGTCTTATTATCTTCTCCTTCAATTTTATAAATATTGTAAGATTTGAATGCTCCAGCCTGTTCTATAAAATATGCCCACATTCCTTTTAACTGATTAATCCCTTCTTCTGTGCCTAAAAAACCTTTCATATCATCATTCGCATAATCAGAAAGTCCTTCGAAGTTTTGGGTGCTCATTGCATTAGCAAAATACAAAGCAATTTCACTAGATTTATTGTCTTCTTTAGCATTTCTTGAAAATTGATAGGTAAAAACGGACCAAGATTCTGTACCTATTGTTTCCAATGAATAATCATCACCTTGTTTAGTTAGAATCAAAGAATGATCGGTATCCAGCACATACGTTCTGCTGTAATCCTCCCTATTCTTACTATTTATCTTAACTGCCAATGGGAGCAATTTTGGTTTTTTACCTTGCAATACAGCAATAATATTATCAATTATTGCTCCATCAACAAACTGACTTTTTCCTTGAAAAGTATCTTCTGTAATTAGATCGGTAGAAGTAGCATTGGAAAGGATGATAATTTTAACATTTTTTTCTGGCAATGAACCTATTATAGAAGTGGTGCCAGGAAGTAAACCAGTATGGTTTATCCACTTTTCTCCCCCTTTATGCTCAATTCTCCAACCTAATCCATATTCTGAATCATTAAAGCCTATTGATTGTGTATAACTGTAAAGTTTATCTACAGCTGCTGGTGCTAACAATATACCACTTTCTAATGCTTCCATAAAGACTAATAAATCCTCTGTAGTAGAATTAATATTACCAGCTCCTATTACCCAAGAAGAATGAATAGGGGACCTGAATTTTTTAAATTCCTCCATACCTAAGCCTGTATAGGAAAAAGATTTCTTGCTCAAGGATTTATAGTTGTCGACAACCGTATTTTTCATATTAGCTGGTTTAAAAACAGTTTGTTCCATATAGTCTGCATAGGACTGTCCACTCTCTTTTTCAATGATATACGCAAGAAGCGAGTATCCAAAATTATTATATTCATAGCCTGTTCCAGGTTTAAATTTTAGTTTAGAATCTTTAAATTCTTCTAATAGATCATTTAGTGTTATCGGGTTTTCTCCCGGCATTAAACCATTGCCTTCATCGTCTATTCTTCCAATATTAGCCTGCATACCAGAACTATGATTTAACAAATGACGAATGGTGATACTTTTTGAAAAATCAGGTATAAAGCTTGGGAAATAAGTATTAATAGGCGTTTCTAATGTAAGCTTGCCATCTTCAACCAATTTCATAATCCCAACAGCTGTCAATGGTTTGGTAACAGAAGCGATATTGAATATGGAATTTTCAGTATTCTTTTTTTGATGCTCCATATCAGCATAGCCAAAACTTTTTTTATAAATTATGTCATTATTTTGGCTTATTAAAACACTACCTATAAATCGGTTATAATGGGCATAACTTTCAAATAATTCGTTAATACTTTTTTCTAATTCTTTAGTAGAATCAGTCTGTCCAAATGAATTAAACCCTGAGACTAATACCATTACGATTACAATTACTTTTTTCATTTATTTATGGTTTAAGATTAAAATAAAGCAATAGTAATGCGTTAAGATTATAAAATAAAAGGAATGTGATTGTTAGGTTATTTCCTGTGACATACACGCAGGACCATGTGAAATAATACAAACTTCACAGGAATATTGAATTTGGTCACTTTAAAGACTTCCTTTATCCCTTCCTTTGCGCTTAAACCAATTAATACACTATTTTTGATACTTAAAATAGGTGAAATGAAAAAATATCTAGAAGTAACAATACATATTTTGATTTGGGGAGTTGCCTATTTTTTGATTTTGAATTATGTGAATACTATATCTGATTTCAGGAAAGATACTGGGCCCTTTTGGCTTGCAATATTGTTTGGAATGCTTATGAATCAGATTATATTTTATGCTACTGCATTTTTTATTGTTCCTAGATTTTTACGTCTAAAAAAGATATCGCTTTTAATCGTTACCTTAATAAGTGTTTTTGTACTCATTAATTTGTTTGAAAGCTTTATTGATTATTATTGGTTGGTTGGTTTTTTCTCTAGTGAAAGTGAGTCTTATTTGAGTTATCTGGGCTATAATGCAACGAGTAGTTTTTTCATACTCTTACTTGGTTTATCCTATGCCTTAATTAAAGCTTGGTTTCAAAGTGAAAAACTGAAGCGGATTTTATATGAAGAGAAACTAACTACAGAAATGGCTTTTCTGAAGGCTCAAATAAATCCGCACTTTTTGTTTAATGTGCTCAATAGTTTTTATGCCAAGGCATTAAAAAACAATGTGCCCGAATTGGCAGATGGCATTGCAAAATTAGCGGAATTGATGCGCTATATGGTGTATGAAACTAATGAAAATAGCGTGGCATTGGAAAAAGAAATTCATCATCTTAAGAAATTTATTCAGGTATATCAGTTACGCATCGCTGAAGACGATGATGTATTTATTAATTTCGCTATTAAAGGAGACATTGAAAACGTAAAAATAAGTCCTATGATACTTATTCCATTTGTTGAAAACGCCATTAAACATGGAATAGACACAAAGGTTAAATCCATAATAGATATATCTTTGGAGGTAACTCAAAATAAATTATCTTACAAAGTTACCAATACAATGCATCAAGCCGTTTTTGGTTTGAAAGATGGTGCTTCTGGCTTTGGTCTTGATAATTTAAAAAAAAGACTGTCTATTCTGTATCCCAAAGCACATAAATTAGAAACAAAGGTGGAAAAAGGATATTTTATATCATTACTTAAACTGCATATTGATTAACTATTTTATGAACTATATAATAATTGATGATGAACCAGCTGCTATTGATGTCCTTAAATTTCATCTAAATAATATTCCTTTTATGGAATTAAAAACAACATTTAGAGATCCTTTAGACGCACTTGAGTATCTTCAAAAGCATACAGTTGACCTTCTTTTCTTAGATATCAATATGCCTAAGTTATCTGGAATTAGCTTTCCCAAGTTTTTACAAAAACCGCCACTTATTATTTTTACAACAGCCTATTCGGAATATGCTTTGGAAAGTTACGAACTTAAAGCGGTGGACTATCTTTTAAAACCTATTGAATTTGATCGCTTACTTCAAGCAGTAATGAACGCTAAACAAGTATTGAATCAAAATAAAGTAGGGATAACAACAAATGCTGAAACTTCTCCTGATGTATCTGAACAAACCGTTTTTATCAAAAGCGGTTCGGAATTTCATCAATTGCCTATTCAAAATATAAAATACATAGAAAGTGATGGTAATTATGTGACGTTCCATTCTACCAAGCGTTCCATTCTAGCACGTTATAAACTATCAGAAGTAAAAGAATTACTACCTCAGCAGTTCTTTGTAAGAATACATCGCTCCTATATTGTTGCAATAAAACATATAGAAACGGTCAAAAAACATTGCGTAGTCATAGATGGGAAGGAGATTCCTATAAGCAGTAATTATAGAGAATGCTTTTTAACTATTATAGATGCTATAAGTAAGAAGAAAAACAATAAAACTTAAAGACAACTAATTTTATTGGATAGTTTTTTGACGCTTGCCGACTTTAGGAGAACGGGTGGAACAAAAAAACAGCCACTTTTAAAAAAGCAGCTGTTAAAAAAATAATCCTATAAATCTTCTTCCCTACCCCATCCACTTGGCAAAACGAAGTAGGGAAAAAGCCAAAAGCGGTAAGGCGACTAAAATCACCTTACCGTTTATTTTTTGGGATTATATTTCAGTATTAATTGACATAAACCGTACTTTGCTTCCAAATAATCTCCCCACATCGAGTCTTAATTTTACATTTCAATTGGTAAGTCCCTCGTCTCATGTTTCTTAAGTAGTTATCACCATTTGTATTCTTTCTTCCCCACTCATACGGTGCATTCATTTCTCGTCTTACTTTATGGCCATTCAAGTATAATTCCATGTATTCCACATCTTGGTGCTTTTCAGCCTTCACTTTCACATATAAATCTTTGCCTGCTTGGCAGCTAGTATTATGCTTAGCGTATTCGTAGTAATAGTTGGTATTGCAGTAATTGTTATGTTGATTCTTGACGTAGAAAGTTAATTCTTTTTGGTATTGACCACCGCACTTCGTTTTCACCACACACTTTAATCTATAAGTTCCTGCTTTCATGTTTCTAAGGTAATGGTCACCATTGCTATGTGGTCTTGCCCATTCGTAAGGTGCATTCATTTCTCGTCTTACTTTATGGCCATTGATATATAAATCCATATAGGCAATGTCTTGGTATTTTTGGGCAGCTACTTTTACATACACATCTTGTCCTACCTTGTAAGTATCCCCATGTTTGACGGTTTTATAAGCGTAGTTATTATTGCAATATCCGCCGTTGTCAGCGATAGCAGTAAAAGAAAAAGCGAAAGTGAATAAAGCGATGAATGTGAAGAGGATTGAATTTTTCATAATGATTATTTTTTTAGATTATTTTTGTTACTATTGTGCATTTCGTTATGCGTTACAGTAAGGAGTGTTTTGGGTTTAAAAGATGTACCCATGGATTTCTAAAAAAATAATTTTTTGTTTGAAAATAAGGTTTTGGATGGCTCGGCTATTTTCCCGAACTTTACCACTCTACTATTGAATAGAACAAAAGCGAAAATGAATGCGCTTAGTAATTATAACGTCAAGCAATGAATAAACTCGAAATAACTGTTGATGGCATCACTATTGGTATTTCTAATGATGAATTCATCAATATAGGACACATGGCTAATATCAGAGAAGAGCGGTCAGCAATTACGATTACCACTTGGATGAATACCAAAAACACTATTCGGTATTTAAAAGCATGGGAAGAAAAAAATAACGTTGATTTTGTCGATGCCCCTAGAATGGACTTTGCTGGTTTTCGAGCCATTCAGGATGATTTTTTTAGCGGACAAAGCTCCATTTCTCCATCCAAGTGGATTAATTATACAAATGCTAGTGGGATAAGAGTAGAGCGAGGGCGATACGGTGGTATTTGGGCACATCAGGAAATTGCCTTTGAATTCGCTACTTGGCTAGATCCTCAATTTAAAGTGTGGGTTTATGAAGAATTCAAACGACTAAAAAAAGAAGAACATGAACGATTGGCGGATCCCTTTAGAATAGAACGCTTGGTGGTAATGACGAACCATCATTTATTAATGAGTACCATTTTAGATAATATCCACGACAAAGATTTAAAGCATGCCTTATATGAAGGAGGACAACCCTTTGCTGCCGAAATGGATATGCTGAACAAAATTGTTTTTGGTCATACCGCTAAAAATTGGGAAGTACAAAACCCAACATCAAAAGTAGGCAGCAACCAAAGAGATTATGCGACCATACAGGAATTAACAGCATTAGCTAATTTATTATTTCTCAATGCTATGTTTATTAAATGGGATATGAGTATAGAAGAACGAGAAGATTATTTGATGGATGCTCACAAATGGATGGATAGTAAGATAGGGAATCAAAAAAGTCTAAAAGAATTGAAAAGAATAGCCGAGCGATTTAAGAAAGGATTTTAATGTATGGTAATTACCATACATTAAAATGTTGTTTCAATTCCGGTATTCATAGCGGAATTAAAGGAGTAGCAGGAAAATTAATTCTTTTCAACATAAATTACTCAGACGTAATTTCCCCTTAAACAAAAACTACACCTGAGTAATTGTCTTCTGTCAAAAGATGAGCAACCACCAAATTCATCATTTTATTAACTTCTTATAAAACACTCATGTCTTTTCAATTACCACCAGAAGTTACCATGCGCAAAGAACCCGCAGGAAAACATTGGATGTACACTTTCCGACACAACAAACTAGGAGACTTAGGACGTATCGTCGTACAAGGTCAACCGAATGGGGAAACCAAATTCACCAGCGAATTGTCAGGCGGTCCCGATGACGGCATGCACAAAAAGCGAAAAGCGATTTTTCTGCCATTGAGCCAACAAGTTATTGAATTTGCAGAATCGACCCTCGGAAAAAAAGCAAGAAGCGAAAAACCCAGAAGAGCGGGACCAGCGACCAGGCACACCGTCGCTAATAAAACAATGACCTGTTCTACCTGTAACCAGCCAACCGCTTTTTTAATCTTCGCTAACGAATGGGAGAATGAAGGCGACTTGGAAGATACGGCTCGTGTCATGTATTACCAGATACGGGAATTGAATGTCCCTACTTGGGTGATTGGCGAGATTTCGGGCGAAGGGAATCCGATGAATAATTCGACGATTATTAAGCAGGTTTGGCCCAAACGAGCAGCTATGTTTGAATCTAGTCCCAAGGAATTTAATGCGATGTTGGAGGGATTGGATGCGGGGCATTGTTGACAATTGAAGTTCCATGCTTCATAGAAAATGTAAAGTTGAATATCAGAATGATACAGCATTGAAATAATTTTGGATGACAAATGAAATTTGAACAATGGATAATATATTAGATGACAATTTGGAAGGGAATAAAATTGATGAATCAAAAGCAAATAGATTGACTTCAATAATCCGATACGTAATTTGCGGATTCATCGCAGCAACAGAAATTAAGAAGACCTACAACCAATTTAAATGGTTTAATGAAAACCACAACTCTAATTATAACGAGGCAATTTTATTTTATATATTAGGGACTATAGCATTAATATTATTTATCTACTACAATATTAAGCAGGCTAAAAAAGAGAAAATATCTAAATATTTTTTATCTGATTTTAAAAGCATAACTTCAATAATATTTATTATTTACTCTATTTTATTGATTTTTCATTATATTCGTTTGGTGTTTTTTTCAAATAGTCAATTTAACGCAATTTCATTTACCTTAATATCAATTTTTATATCTTTCATAATTTATAGAGAGATTGTTTATTTAAGAAGAAAAAAGGTATCATCAATTAGTGATACAAAATTGTACTAATAGTGTATCGCTATTTTCCGGCATCCCACCTTTTCCATATTGTTTTTTCTGTTTATTTGAATGACTCTGATACATTACTTTATAAGAAATGTATTATTTCTTTTAGAAAACATACCAGATAATTTAAAAAACCTACCCTATTCTAAACCGATATTTTTTTCTTAAAAAGAATACTTGATATTGCTTGTAACCATAGTCTATCGTAAAAAATCATGGAAAGCAAATATTGAAGGCGTACACGCTTGCCCTAAAGGTCTACGCCATAGTTTCGCTATTCATTGTTTAGAAAAAGGAATACCGTTGAATTTGGTTAGTAAATGGATGGGGCATAGTTCCTTAGAAGTTACGGCTATTTATGCTAATGCTTTAGGGAAGGAAGAAAGGAAAGTTGCCTCTAGGATTTGGTAGGTAATTACTATAAAACAAATTACATAAAATGGAAATAGAATATTTAAATATAAAAATAGAATCAGTAAATATAATTATTCCAACGAAATTATTAAACAAGTTTATTCAAAATGATATATTGACTCTAGGAGATGTAGAGAAGTTAACTTCGAGTGAGTTTTCCAAGTTACCGTCTGTTGGTGCAAAAATGATTTCACTTTTTGAAGACCTAAAAAATGATATTAACTCAGACCCAGAAAGATTCATAAATGAATATGAAAAGAGCCAACCCAAAATTTTACCATTTACTTTAGAAATTGACTTATCAAATCAAAATTTCCTTTTGCTATTTACTCATATAATAGAAGATTTCTTCGCTTTAAAAGCGAATTTTTCCTTCAAAACCACAAAGTCTAAAGAATTAAATCAAAAATATTGTAATATAACTAGAAAAGTTTTTGGGCTTAATAGTAAAAAATACCCAAGAGTAAAAATGGCTTCTAGGTATAAATTTGAAACTGAAAGAGTAAGGCAGATTCTAGTTAATTTTCAAGAGGAAGTTAAAGAAATCTTAAATGGAAAATTCATTAAAAAATGGAATTGTACAACGAATGTTGAGGCAATTTCTATTATTAAATCCTTCCAAAAAGAGCTTTCAGGATTCTCTGTTATTAACAGAGAAAATTTGGAAATGCTATTAAATGAGTATGGTATTAAATCTTTAGATGATTATTCAAAAAATTATCTTGATTGCCTACTGAAGGTATGGGGGTTTAATGAATTTGAATCAAATCGTCGTTTTGTACTTAAAAATAACAGTTTTTATTTCAATAATGCCATTGATAAAGACTTGTTTTTTGATGTTGCTAATTTAATCGTAAAATATTTGCAAGCCGAAGTCATTCCCGTTTCATTTGATGATATTGCAATTGCTGTTTTAGATAATTTTGAAGTTGAAGATGACTTTATAAAAGTTGCCTGCAATAATATAATAGAGGTTGAGGCACTTAGTGATTCTAAATTTCAAATCTCATTTGCTGCTTTATCATCAATTAATGATTATGCTTATAGAGTATTAGTTGAAAAAAACAAAGAATTAAGCTATAATGAATTACTTAATATAATAAACACTCGATTAATAAATAGTGAAAAACCAATTGACGCTAATCAATTAAAATCTAACCTTAAAAAAGATGATAAGATTATGCCCATTGGAAAAATGGGTATATGGTCGCTAATAGAATGGTCTCCTAATACAGATAGTCAAAAAGATTTGATTCTAAAGTCTATGAGGCGTCTCAATAGACCATTATCAGTAAAAGAAATTACCGAACATATCAACCTCGTATTTGACAGGAAGAATGTTTCAAAGAGGTCTATATCATCTAACCTAAGAAACTATAAGCCTCTTTTTTTAAAAATTAAGGGAAATAAATTCATTCTAGCTGAACAGAAAAAAAAATATAAGAATGATATAGTTGAAACTAGAACCCCAAAGAAAAAAACAGATGTATTGAAATCTGACAAGATTAGAAATAAAGCGATAGAACGCTAGGTTCGTTTAAAATTTGATAAGAAAATAGAATTAAGCTGTGCTATAAT
>JAFMDF010000586.1 GCA_017857395.1 Bacteroidota bacterium
AGCCCTGCTTTTCTTAATTTTATTTTTATCCTTTTTTTTAAGCGAACCTAGCGGTTCATATTTTGCTTAATTATCTAGTAGAGTAGAGAGAAGAGACCATTTCATTGAGAGATTAGAGATTTTAAACCATAAAAACTGTGCTTATAAATTATAAATAACTTTCTGCTTGTATATGGTCAACATCCAGTTTTAGTGTCTCTATTCTCTCATCTCTACTCTCTGTTCTAAATAAGTTATTTCCTTTCAAATCGTCCCGTCTTTTCCAGTATTTTAATGCGGAAAACCACCGTTTTGATAGTAGAAATTTCCGAGTGATGAAATCGCTGCATTCCACGACCAAGCATACTCGTTTCGCTGGTCAATAAAGGGGCTAGTTTGGTTAATAAAAAAGACATGGCCGCTCTAGCTTTTTGCCCTAATAATTCTTGATATTCTCCTTGTATAATCACACTTTGCCAATTCGCCATATCTTCCATATTATCCACTTCAAAACAAACTTTTGGGTGTTGGCGCATGCTATTGATTTTTAAGCCTTCTCGACTGTGCCCGTAGATATAATTTCCATCATAAGCATAGGTAATGGGCACTACATAAACTTGCCCTTTAGCATAACAGCCAATTCGGCCAATAATCTGACTGAGTAAGACTTTTTCTATATCAACAGTATTTAAGTGACCAAGCATATTTTAGCTTTTTATCATTCAGATAAGGTGGTTTCTTGTGTTTCTTTCCGAAAATCAGTCAATAAATCTATAACTGCCTCGTCTGTTACTTGCTGAAATTCTTTATAAAATTGACCAACTGCCTGAAAATTATCAGGTGCATAAAAGCAAATAACTTCATCTACATAAGGTAAGTCCTTTATTTTTTTTAAGGATCGAGGAGACGCAACAGGAACAGCAACCACTATTTTTAGTGGATTTTGTTGATGGGTCAATTTGATAGCAGAACGCAAAGTATTGCCTGTAGCTACTCCGTCATCTATTAACAAAACAATTTTATTTTTTAAACTAATGGGAGGGTGATTGCTGTAATATTGATTATACCTTTCCTGTAGCAAACTGCGAATTCGTTTCGTTTCCCTTTCAATATATGCTTCAGACACCCCTTCTGGTGCATTGATTAATCGGTCAGTAAGCGTTATCGTACCAATGGAATATTCTTTTTGATGTGGATGACCGATTTTTTTAGTTAAAATCACTTCTAAAGGCAAATTCAATGTCTTGGCAATAATCGCCCCCATTGGAACGCCACCTCTCGGTATGGCAATAACTACAGCTGGTTGATTTTTATAGGCTTGTAAGGCATCTGCTAATTGAAAAGCTGCATCGATTCTATCTCTAAACATAATGGGCGTTTAATGGTAAAAAATTATAAAATTGAAAACAAGCGCTTTGCAAACTAAATTTTACGCATTTAAAAAGTAGCCGCCCAATTTATTGGGTAGGCTGTAAATAGCTTATTATGAACACTTTAAAACAGTCAGCCTAATAAATTAGGCGACTATAGTTTATAAGTACTTTTTAAACCAAGTTGCTGATACTGTCGCCACTTTCTCTAGTGCACCTGACTCAGGGAATAAATGTGTTGCTTTAGGAATGATTTCTAACGCTCTAGGACATTTCATAGCATCAAAAGCTTGTATATTCAAACCCAGAACTGTATAATCCAATTCCCCAACAATCAGAAGGGTAGGGGCTTTTACTTTACTCAAAACCGTCATGGCTAAGTCTGGCCGCCCGCCTCTAGAAACAACCGCACTTATATTATTCCCTTTTATAGCCGCTGCTTTTAAGGCAGAAGCTGCCCCAGTACTAGCTCCAAAATAGCCGACAGGTAATCCTGCTGTTGCTGGATAAGCATTTATCCAATCCGTCACTTCCAATAATCGTTCAGTAATTAAATCGATATTAAATCGGTTTTCGTAAACTTTGTCTTCTTCTTCGGTCAGCAAATCAAATAATAAGGTGGCAAAACCTGCTTTTTGTAACATTTCTGCTACATAATTATTCCGTACACTATAACGACTACTGCCACTTCCATGTGAAAATAGTACGATACCTTGGGCTTTTTTAGGTACTAATAAATGCCCTTGCAGCTTGACCTCTGCCAATTTTAAGGTTATGATTTTATATGATTTTGTGAGTGACATAATTCAATTTTTACCAAAAATCCATAATATATGGTTGACATATGATGACCAAATTCATCTTAGGGGGTTGATATTTATCACCTAGTAATTGGATAATGGATAATTTTAAAAAACGAATCTCCAACTGATAAAAATCACCACCATAAATTGACGAATGTCATTTTCCTAACTACATGTTTGTCAGATATTTGCATCGTAATTAAATTTAGCAGGAAGGCTAAGTAATGGAGTAGAGATTTTTAACCCTTTACCCCGAGCCCTTCGCCCTCTGCTAATTTTTTCTAACCAAAAATCATAATATCATGACAGCAGTAGCTAAAAAAAGTGGAAATGGTAATCTTACCAGAAGTTTATTCCCAACCTTTCGTTCTTTGATGGATTCTTTCTGGGATTCAGACAATTTTTTTGGAAGAGATTTTCCAATGAACGAATTTTTTAATCGTGCTTGGACACCAGCCGTTAATATTAAAGACAACACCAAAACTTATAATATCGAAGTGGCTGCACCTGGTTTAAAAAAGGACGATTTTACCGTCACTATCGAAAATGGGTTGCTTTGTATTAAAGGGGAAAGAGAAGAAACAAAAGAAGAAAAGGAAGACAACTTCACTCGCCGAGAATTTAATTTTAACAGCTTTGAGCGTACTTTTTCTTTGCCAGAAAATGCGAAAGAAGATAGCATTAAGGCAAAATATACCGATGGTGTTTTAAATATCACTTTGACTAAGGCACCTACTAAAACGACTAAAGCTAAAAAGGTAGCTATTAAGTAGTCTACCCAAATTTTCCTTCAAAAGGATTGAAGTCAATAGATGATACTTCAATCCTTTTTTTGTTTACTTCTAAGTTTTATCCCGTATTTAGCATAAGTTTTATCCCGTATATTTTCCATTTTCCCACCAGTTTATAGCCTAATTTTTCCACCATAATCAAAAAAAATCCTTTCTTTATTGTGATAAATTTACTTTTTGTTCAACCTTGTTTTAGTATAGTTTATAT
>JAFMDF010000587.1 GCA_017857395.1 Bacteroidota bacterium
AAGAAATTGAAGAATATTAACTGCCGCTAACTTCTTGCGCAAACCACTAGGGAAAGCAGTTTTTATTTGGCTGACTGGCTGGTTGTATTGTCCTGCGTGTAGGAGACTGTCTTTGTGATTTACCGCTACTACTTTTACAATATTGGGATTTAAATTTGTTAGTTTATTGGTAGCCGTTTTAGAGGGATTAAAATGAATAAAGCCTTTTTCTGCCCCAATAAATATATTATGTTCGTCATAAGGATAGATGAATTCAAAACCACGAACTAATTTTTTATTGAGTTCAGGATAAATGACTTTGGAAAAAGCCTTTTTTAATCCTTTATCTACTACCTTTATTAATCCAGTTTCTTCTGAGGTAACAAACCAAATGTTGCCTGCTTTATCTTCAAAAAAGCGTTGAATGCTTTTTGAGGCGCCTATAATATCTGCTAAAGCTTTATGAGGTATAAAGCTATCTATTTTTTCTTCATATTGATACACCCCTGTTTGTCCAGTAAAAATAATCTCCTTATTGATTTTAAAAACATGATTCTGGTTATTACTAGGAAAGCTATTCGCTTTCCCATATAATTTAACTTTTATCTCGGACAAATCCTCGGTTAATTGTACCTTATAAATACCACGATAAGGATGGGCTACCCAAATATTGCCCAGTTCATCTTGCTCCATAATCCTACAAGATGATTTATTTAAGGCTTCAAATTTTTTAATCCATTGCCAAGATTGCTTGTCTTTTTTGTATAAATTTAAACCATCATAAGTACCTACTAGAAAATAACCAGGATTTTGTAAAAGTTGAATCATTTTCCAATTACCCACATCTGGAGATATCCGATTTAAGTTGCCTTGCTTCAAGAAAAAGCCCCCTTGATGGTGTCCTAAAAACAGTGCTTCATCTATTTTAGTTACGCCCCATATTTGACCTACGCTACCTTTGACTAATTGAAAATCATTAGGTTGAAAAGGGTTGTAATAGGTTTTCCATGATTGTTGATACAAACCTGAAGAAGTACCTAAATAAAGTTTATCTTCAAAGATTTGGGCAGCATATCCTGATCCTTCTCGATTTTTATCTGGGATTATTTTAGTAAAAGGAGCATTAATAGAAACGTAATCAATACCATTCTCTAAGCCAAGCCATAGATTATTAGCTGAATCCTTGAATATACTCAATATGCTATTATTCTGTAGACCATTTTGTTTTTTTAATTGATAGGGGACTTTCTTATCCTGGTTTAATACAAGTAAACCGGCATAGGTAGTTCCCAATGCTATTGCTCCATTGGCCAATTTAGTTGCACAATAAATTTTATTTTTTTTCAGAAAGGCATTGCTTTCAAGTTGAATAGATTTAATTTTATTAGCGGCTAATTCGAATAACCCATTATGTAAAGTTGTTAAGAGTAACTTGTCTTGGTCGATTTCTATGATGCTAGTAACCTCTTTATTAGCTAATTGCGCTCCTTCCTTTACTAGAATAATTTCACCATTGACTAATTCTAATAAGCCCTTTTCATTACTAAAAAATAGACGATTGTCTGCTTTCGCAGTAAAATAAGTCTTACCAATGGCTAATACTTCTATTTTTTTCCGATCATAGATGTAGACCTTTTCTTCTGTACTGAAATATATATTTTTTTCAAACACTAGTATATCCCAAACATCTTCAAATTTTTTATGCGGTGCTGGTATCAAACTTAGTAAAGAATGAAAAATTAATTTCCCTTGTTCATTTGGTTCAAAATAACCAAAGTCGCCCTGACCACCTACATATATTCTTCCATCATCCGTAATACATAAAGACCGAGCAATGGTATTATTTGCTAAAGGGAACTGCGTCCAATTTGTTCCATCAAACTGAAGCAACCCATTATTATTAGCAAAAAATAGAAAGCCATTTGGATGCTGCTTCACATCCCAATTTTGAGTACCTGCCTTATATAATTCATTAGGATAATTAGTCGTAAATGGAATGCCAATATTATTGGTTTGGCTGTTCAGCGTAAGGCTAAATAGAAGTAATAGAAAAAAGCCTGTACTACATTTTTTAAGATGACCCATTATTAGGAATCTCAATCGAACGGGCCACTTGTTTGTATCAAGTTGTCTCATTTTAAGTGTTGTGTTTTTGCTAGCTTTTATTATTTCTTTGAAGTATTGGCAATGGCTTCCATTTATTTTTAAGGGTTAGAATGTTAAATAGCAAAAAAGGCATTTGTGTTTACCTAATCATCTATTTATTGTCAAATATAACTTATCGTACCCAAATAGTATTAAAAAATAAAATATGTAGTAGTGTAATAGTATTACTTTTTAATAAAAATTAAGCTACTGTATTAGAGTTGTAGTATATAAATGCTAGAATTACTTATGTATTCCTAATTTTGTATCGTAAAATTAGTGGTATTCAAAATGAAATTTTAAAATCGAACTACCTTATAAAATACCCTAATTCTCTAACCTAAATGAATCCTTTTCTATTTGTCGTACCCTTTTAAAGTTAATAAAATTTAATACTTTTTATTATGAATAGACATCTATCCTTTCTTCCTACTTTATTTTTAATAATAAAATTCTTTTGCAAAGATATTTTCTTTGAAAAGAATAAGCAGAAAATACCCATGTTTATATTGTGTTTTGCGCTTGTGTCAACAAGTTATGCTCAATTAGATTTACCCGTAGATTTTGAAGAGGCGGTCACCTTAGTAGATTTTGGTGGGGCTGCCTCTACCCAAGTAGCAGACCCAACGGATGCGAATAACATGGTAGCGCAATCTATCAAAACAGATGGAGCGGCGACGTATGCAGGGACGACGCTAAATGGCGATAATGGCTTTGATACGGCGATACCATTTTCCGTATCCTCGAAAACGATATCGGTAAGAGTTTATTCTCCAGATGCGAATACGGTAGTACGATTAAAAGTAGAAGATGCAAGTAATGCAGGTATCACCGTAGAAACGGAGGCAACGACAACGGGAGTGAATACTTGGGAGACCTTAGAATTTAATTTTGCGAACCAAGCAGCTGGAACGGCAGAGTTAAATATGGCGAATACCTACAATAAAGCGTCAATTTTCTTTGATTTTGGCAATGCAGGAACAGGTAAAACTTATTTATGGGATGATGTGATGTTTGTCACGAC
>JAFMDF010000588.1 GCA_017857395.1 Bacteroidota bacterium
AGCCCGCTGAATGGGACGAACTAATGACTGCTGAACAATATCGTGCATTTATTGGGGTATTTTTTAATAAAATGTAAATCAGAGAAGCAAGATTAGAGATTCAAATAGGGTTATTAATACATAGGTGGTAAACAAACCATTTATTCTACAGCCAATCTCTCTTCTCTCAATGAAATGGTCTCTTCTCTCTACTCTTTTCTTAAGTCTCCATTTCTTCTACCAAATGTTCTCCTGCTTTCCAGTAAAAATAGATACAAATCATGTAAACTACAGAAACCATAAACAAGGCATATCTCAAAGAAAATTGTCCATAAGTTGGGGTTAAATAATCACTTAGCATACCAACCACTAATGGCCCTAATCCCATTCCAACCAAATTGAGTACAAAATAATAAACGGCGCTGGACAACGCACGTTGTTGCACCCCTACTACACCTTGAGTCACGGTTAAAATAGCGCCCATATTCAAAGAAAAAAGTACATTCGGAATAAAATAGCACATAGCCGCCCCAATTTTATTCGCTGTAAAAAGGGTATAAAATGAAAAAGGAATGGTCAAAATAATCGACACTATACCTATCCACATATACCAGCGTTGGTCTCTTTTAACTAATCTATCTACGATAAATCCTCCAGAAAAAGCACCTATCCCTCCACCTATCCCAATAGAAATAGCTAACCAAAAACCTACTTCTAAAACGGTCATTTCATGGACTCGAATAAAAAAGGAAGGAATCCAATTCGCAAATCCGTACCCAACAAAGGAATGTAAAGCACTCGCTGCCAAAATATACTTATAGGTTTTCTTGGAAAATAATAGCTGTATGGATCGCTTAAAATCGGGCTGTGCTTTAGTGACCACTACCCCATCAGCATATCCTCTTGGCGGTTCTTTAACGGCGAATAAAAAAATGATGGAAAAAATAATACCGGGCACACCTAATAACATAAATGCTTGCCGCCAGCCAAAAGTAGCTTCCAAAATGCCTCCCATAGAAAAGCCTAAAAATAAACCAATGTAAATACTCGTCGCGTAAATGGCAAACGCTGTTGCTCGCTTCTCTTTAGGAAAATAATCAGAAATAATCGCCTGAGAAGAAGGTGTTCCACCAGCCTCTCCTATTCCTACGCCAATTCTAGCTAACAACATCTGTGTGTAATTTCCTACTAATCCAGTAATTGCCGTCATAAAACTCCAAATAGCCAAAGAAACACTTATTACGTTTCGTCGATTATTTCTATCTGCGTATCTCGCAATCGGAATACCTACCAAACAATAAAAGATAGCAAAGGCTAAGCCTGTCATTAAGCCTAATTGGGTATCCGACAAACCCAATTCATTTTTAATGGGTTCTTGTAAAATGACGACTAATTGTCGGTCAAAAAAACTTAAGGCCCCTACAATGGTGAGCATCATTAAAACATACCACTTATATCTTTCAGAAAATAAGGCAGGTGAGTTTTTAGAATTAGGTATTTCGTTTTGTTTAGACATCGGCTTAAAGGTAAATAAAAGGAATCCATTTCTAGTTTATTTTAATCCTTTTTTAGTAGAATTTCCTGTAATTGCAGCCGAAAGGAAGAATGGGGAAGGATGAGTGATAAGTGGTGAGTGATGAATGATGTCTCCATTTCATTGATGCTACCAATTAAAAATAACAATTGATAAATTTAAAGCGTTACCGATTATCCAAATAAGCAATTGGCAATCGACAATTCTACAAAAAATGAAGAGCGATACAAGACAAGGTTTTCTACTCATCATAACCGCTACTTTACTCTGGGCATTGGCTGCCCCAATTGCCAAATATCTATTCAATGCAGGTATTACACCTGCCGATTTAGTACAAGCTAGAGTTACCTACACTTTCTTTATTCTTGCCTTCTTTTTTATTGGTTTTAAAAGAGATTTATTACAAATTCATAAAAAAGATATTGGTTATTTTATACGCTTAGGCATCGGAGGATTCGCTTTAGTTCAATACACTTATTTTTATGCCATTAGCCAAATTGATGTGGGCATTGCCATCGCTTTACAATATACTGCCCCCTCCATGATTGTGATTTATAGCGCCTTCTTTTTAGGTAAAAAAATCAACCGTAATACGATTATAGCCATCTTACTCGCTTTAGCAGGTTGCTATTTAGTGGTTGGCGCTTATCAGGTCAACTGGATAGATTTAAACTGGAATGGTATTCTGGGTGCCTTGTTTTCTGCTATGGTCTTTGCTTTTTATACCTTATACGGGAAAAAAGGCTTGCAAAAATATCCAGCATCGACGGTCTTTTTTTATGTTGTTCTATTTGCTGCCTTATTTTGGAACATCATTAATCCACCCTTTAATTTAGTTGGTAAAGGATTGAGTTGGTCTGTCTGGGTAGGCATTATGGCAATCGCTATTATCGGTACACTCATTCCTTTTGGTTTGTTTTTTATGGCCTTGAAAAAATTAGACCCCATTCGATTGAGCGTTACGTCTACTTTAGAACCCATTTTTGCTACCATTACCGCCTTTTTCTTCCTAGGTGAAGCATTAAGTAATTGGCAAATAATAGGTGGGTTATTGATTGTCGCTTCTGTTATTTTAATGACGATGACTAAGGAGAAATGAAAAGGCATTTACATCAAAATGGGTTCTTTACGCATCTTATTATTTTATCACTTCCAATCATTACGAGATGAAACCAATAGCCTCCTTTCTATTTGCTACCCTTTTGTTTATCTCCTGTAGTCCTCAAAGCAATACAAATGAAACCCTAAAAGCAGCGCTTATCCAAGAGTTCTTAAATAATCCTGCTTTGCAATACGCAAAAAATAAGGAGGGCAAACTCATCATTTATATCAATACTCCTTACTGCGAAACCAACGATTGTCCCGCCTATTTTCAGGAATACGACCATGCCATCTTATTTTACAACAAATCAGCTATTTTTATGCGAAACCTCCAAAAATATGTAGAAATAATAGAAATTGATGAACAAAACCACGCTATTCAAGTCCAAAAAATAAATGGACGGCGCAATCTTAGCGAAACCATTAATATCCAACTTTAGCTAACACATTCCTATAAACACGAAAAGGAGCTACCATTTAAGTCTATTGACACCCCACATCTTTTTAGAAGAGCAGTTCTTTGACATATAAGAC
>JAFMDF010000227.1 GCA_017857395.1 Bacteroidota bacterium
GAAATAAATAACAACATTTAATATATAAAAAGAACCAAAATCTGCTTTGTAAATGAGATGAACAAGAATGTTAATCAGAAAATGATAACCTATTTACAAGTAGTTCGGGGACATAATCCCTTCATTTTATGTACTTTTAATAAACTACTAGCTAAACAAGTAATTGACTATATTTAGCCCTATACTCTTTAAGTAGAATTAAAGTACTTCCTAAAAATAAGATAATGCGATACTTCTCCTTCTTTGTAGCTTGTTTATTATTAGCCTGTTCAGAACCTGTATCCACAGGGAACACAGCTGAACAACAGCCCACAGTTGCATCCAATAAGACAGATAAGGAAGAAACTAGACCAAAAGATGCGGATCACATTAGTCAAACTGTAAAACAACAACAGAAATGCGAAGTGATAGGCGAAGTATTGGAAGACAATGAATTATGGCTAAAAGACCAAGGAAAATTGATTTGTATTATGGCTGATTCAAGTACTTATGATGCTACCTTGGGTATGAGTCATCGTATTTTAAAGGTCTTTAATACCTATACTTGTGACTTAGAAGTCAAATTAACCTTACCTGTAAATATCAGCCCTGATTTTCCGTATTTTTTAGCAGATATTAACTATAATAATAATAGCAAAATAGTGGCGATTAAGGCGGCTAAAACGGTTTATTGTTTTGATATGACGACTCAAAGAATGTTGCCGCCTTTAAATCCGACCTTTAAAACAAAAAGAGCAGAAGCGGACGCTTCCTCTGGGACAATTATTCGGTTGGAATTATGGGAAGATTTTTTAGTTGGCTATGCACAGGATAAAGGTGCTTTTGTTTTTGATTTAGGAAAAGATGGTATCCCTCAACCAGTATTGCCTTATGCAGAATATCAATTAGGAGAGAATCGCTTCAATTCCCTCTTTTTGCTACCCTCAGAAACTGCTAAATATCAAGCGATATTGCCAAGTTTTGATTGGGAAGAAGAGGTTTTTTCAATTAACCCAATTTTTACGGTACCCCTTGCTATTACGACGACCGTGCAAAAAAGTGCATTGGATAATCCTTATATTGTACTTCGAGAAAAGGACAAAAATAAAGCCTTATTAGTGGATATGAAAGGAATGAGAAGTAAGGCTTTACCCGAAGCTCTTTTATATAAAACAACAAAGTAAATATTAGCCTGGGCTAAGGAGAATTGATATCGTTAGTGCTGAATAAAAAATAAATTCCTTACCTGTTCGACTGCTGCCAGTTGGGTCTGTTTAGATACGCTAAAATTTTAAAAACATTTGTAGGTCAATAAGTTTACTCATTTTTCATTTAACCCTTTGATAAAATGTTTTAACAACGAAACAACAAGCAGAACTGAAAGAGAATTTAGAAAAAGACCTCATTTTTTCAAAGAAATCCTTAACTTGTAGTTGAATTATATTTTTTCCTACCTCCCACTATCTTTCAAAAACAAAGGACTATGAACAAAATCACTTCCGTACTCATTGGGGCAATGTTCTGTTTTGCCCATGTATTAATTGCGCAAACTGCTAACGACACCATCAAACCTTATACAGAACCCTTTCGACCAGGGGTGAATTTAGGTTATTTTCCTGGCTTAAATAATGAAAATTTAGCGGATTTAGCCGCTGGAAATGCCACCAATAATGTACAAGGCCTTGGGGCTAAATCAATTCGTACAGGTATTTTTAATGAATTTGTAGAAGTTTGGGGCTACGATTTTTTAGAAGAGACTTATGACTATTTTGATGCTAGAGGGTTAAAAGAGAATACCGTAATTGTTGGGTTTCCTGCCGCTTGGCAACGAGATCAAACTTTTCATTGTCCTGACAAACAATCTACCATGTTTGCCAATTTATACGACCCGATTTTTGATGAAGGGGAAAATGGAACGCCTGTCAATGATGATAATTATCTCGCTTTATATCTTTTCAAATTGGTAACGGAATATCAAGACCATGTTCGATTTTGGGAAATTTGGAATGAACCAGGTTCTGACTTGCCAACGGGCTTTCAAGTAGGTTGGCGACAACCTGGGTTTCCTGGTAATTGGTGGGAAAATAACCCTGACCCTTGCGATAATATTTTACATGCCCCAATTTATCATTATGTACGCACTTTAAGAGTCGCTTATGAAGTGATTAAATTTGTTGACCCTGATGCTTATGTATCTGTAGCAGGTTTCGGATATCCTGCATTTTTAGATGCGGTATTAAGGAATACGGACAATCCTATAGATGGAAGCCCCACGGCCGAATACCCGCTTGGAGGAGGCGCCTATTTTGATGTATTTGGTAATCATGCCTATCCTCATTTTGATGGGACAACTACTAATTTTGATGAAGGTCGATTTGAAAGACATTCTGACCGTGCAGCGGACGGAATTGTTACTAGAAGATTTGAATTTGAGGAAGTGCTGGCAAATTATGGCTATGATGGCATAACTTACCCGTTAAAACCTTCCATTATTACAGAGGTTAATTTACCAAGAAAACAGTTTGGAGATTATATTGGTGGTATTGAGGTGCAAACCAATTATATTATCAAAGCGTTTATCAAAGCTAAGACGAATAATGTATTTGTCATTCATCCTTATAATTTGATAGAAAGAGATGAATTTGAGACGGCAAGCTCAGAATTTGGCGTCATGGGAATGTATGAAAAATTTAATACGCCTGGCGAACAAGTCCCAACAGGCGAGGCAATCGCTTATAAAACGACTTCCGATTTATTGTTTGAAACGGAATATGATGAAGCGCAGACCCAATTAATGCAAGTGCCTGATAACATTAGAGGACATGCTTTTAAAACGGGGGAAGGGGATTATATTTATGCACTTTGGGCAGAAACGAGTATTGATTTTTCAGAAGCAGCTAGTGCGACTTATTCTTTTCCGAGTATTTTAGGGGTAGATAGTTTAGAATTGATTCAATGGGATTATTCGCAAAATCCAGAAAGTAATTGGATTAGTGCCAATAATATTACCTTAGATGCAAGATCCATATTTTTAAAAACTGTCGGAAACATTGTTCCACCTCCTCCACCTACTGAATTAATTCCTAATATAGTACTTTCCTTGACGAGTGAAAATACACAACCCGGGATTTATAATACGACTAATTTACGATTAGACATTGAAAATAATGGGCAAGATACCGCTACCAATATTCTGGTGACTTTACCATTAACGAATGGCGAATTGGCTTATGTTAACCACACAACAACTGTTGGAAGTTACCTAAATTGGATAGGAGAGTGGACGATTCCTAGTATTCCTCATGGCACAACTTATAGCTTAGAAGTTGATGTGTTTACCTTGACGGATCAACCTATAACTATCTTTTCAGAAATAAAAGCCCATAATTATTTGGATGAAAATTCTACGCCCAATAATGGTGTTTGTTGTGAGCCACAAGAAGATGACGAAGCGGTAATTATACTGAATGCAACAGATGAGTGTATTTGTACAACTGAATTTGCTCCTGTTTGTGGATCAGATGGTATGACCTATAGCAATGCTTGCCTAGCGGAATGTGCGGGCATAACGGAGTATACCAATGATGCTTGTGGAGGAAGTAGTGGAATGATAGATTTAAGTTTAGAGCTATCTATTGATAAACCCAATTTTGTGATTTATGAAACCGTAACTGCTGCTTTGGTACTAAGAAATGACGGGGATGTTTCTGCCCGAAATATCAAAATTTTATTAAATGGCTATGATAATAATCTGGCTTATGCGAATCATACGCTTTCCGATGGCGAGTATATAGATTGGGAAGGAGATTGGCAAATAGCCGAATTAAAAGCAGGAGAAGCAGCTACTTTAAGTTTAGGTTTATTCACCTTACAAGATAGTGCACCCTATATGATTTTTGCCCAAGTGGCTAGTGCCTCTCCAATGGATAGTGATTCTGCCCCAGCTAATAATGATGGCCTAGAACCTGTGGAAGATGATGAGGCAGCCGTAATCATTACACCAAGTAATAATTTAAATGGAAATACCGCTGAATTTAGAAACATAGCCGAAAAAACATCAAACTTGGCGGTTCAACAATTATTACCAAATCCAGCTACGACCGAATTGAAAGTGCGTATTTTTAGTAAAAAAGAGGCTGCGATAAAGATGAAAGTGCTGAATGCCCAAGGGCAAATATTGATTCAAAAAAAAGAAATGGTGAATGCAGGGATTAATTTTACACAAATCCCAATAGATTTTTTACCTTCGGGCATTTATTTTATGATGCTAGAAGGAACGGGGAATCGACCAAAACCTATGCGATTTGTAAAACAACGGCTATAGGATAAATAACTTAAGAACAGACATTAGAGGAGCGAGCGTAGAGATAAAACAGTAGCAATAATAAATGTAATAGCGACTGTTTTTATCAAATTAAGTAGGTTTGGTAAAAAATAGTCCATTTTCTATATTGCTCGGAACTCGAATTAAATATTAAAACAAAATACGATGAGGTTAAGTATATTACTTTTATTGATTTGCTTGAGTGCTGTTTTCTCTTGTCAAGAACAGCCAAAGGATTCAACTACTACAATTCAATCAGTAGAAAAACCAGCGGCTTATGCTCTAGACGGTAAGCCATTATTTAGCCCCTCACCTTCGGTGAAATTAATGGAAAAGTATGAACAACATTTAGCTAATTATAAAAATAATCCAACAGCAGATAACTTGATTTGGTATGGCAGATTTGTCGCTTATCAAGGAAAATATGAGGAAGCCATTGCCATTTTTAGCGAAGGCATCCAACAATTCCCTGAAGATGCCCGAATTTATCGACACCGTGGGCATCGGTATATTTCTATTAGAAAATTTGACGAAGCAATTAAAGATTTTGAAAAGGCTAGTCAATTAATAGCGGGAAAAGAGAATGAGGTAGAACCAGATGGCATGCCCAATGCGCAAAATATTCCAGTAAGTACTTTACATGGAAATATTTACTATCATTTGGGATTGGCCTATTATTTAAAACATGACTTCCCTAAAGCATTAGCTGCCTATCAAAAATGTTTGGCAACCTCAAATAATGCAGATAATGTTGTTTCTGCTACCCATTGGTTGTATATGATTTTACGTAGAATGAATCAAACCGAAGCAGCTTTAAAAGTGTTAGAGAAAATAGAAATAGAAATGCCAGTTATAGAAAACCAAACTTATCACCAAGCAACGCTTTTGTATAAAGGGATTACGAAAGTCGAAAATTTACTAAAAGGAGCAGGAGAGGAAAGCGCTAGTAATGATGCGTTGGATTATGGTATAGCCAATTGGTATTTTTATAATGGTGACAAAGCAAAAGCAAAGG
This sequence comes from Bacteroidota bacterium, assembly GCA_017857395.1. Lineage (GTDB taxonomy): Bacteria > Bacteroidota > Bacteroidia > Chitinophagales > Saprospiraceae > JAFMDF01. Next base: position 5,319 of record JAFMDF010000227.1, read on the forward strand.
AACTGCTTGAACGTATATTACAACGAAAAAGTTGGAGTTCTTTTGGCTATATTGCGGCAGAAAAAGATTATTTAACTCATTTTTAGAAAACTATTAATTTGACGACTACCTCAAATTTATCACCAGCTGAAATGGCACGATATGCGCGCCATTTAGCCATTCCAGAATTTGGTAAAGCTGCCCAAGAAAAACTGAAAGCCGCAAGGGTTTTGGTTATTGGTTCAGGTGGTTTAGGCAGCCCATTGCTTTTATACCTAACCGCAGCAGGTGTAGGGAATATTGGTATTGTAGACTTTGACATAGTCGATGAAAGCAATCTACAACGACAAGTATTATTTACGGTAGCAGATGTCGGGCAATCTAAAGCGGAAACGGCTAAGAAAAGACTACTGGCTTTAAATCCGCATACGAATATTGAGGTATTTAATACGGCTTTCACCAAAGAAAATGCTTTTGAAATTGCTGAAAATTACGATATTATTGCTGATGGAACAGATAATTTCCAAACAAGATATTTGACAAATGACGTTTGCGTATTGACGGGTAAAGTGAATGTTTACGCTTCTATTTTTCGTTTTGAAGGACAGCTTTCCGTATTTAATTATTTACAAGAAGACGGAGAAAGAGGACCGAATTATAGAGATTTATTTCCTCAGCCACCGCCACCAGGAATGGTACCAAGTTGTGCAGAAGGTGGCGTATTAGGCGTGCTACCGGGCATTATTGGTAGTCTACAAGCTAATGAAGTTATCAAGATTATTACTAGAGTAGGAGCGCCTTTATCAGGTCGTTTATTTTTGTTTGATGCAGCTTCTTTTACGACTAGAAACTTGAAAATTAGAAAAAATCGGGCCATTAAGATTACGGAATTAATAGATTATGACCAATTTTGTGGGATTATTCCAAAAAAAGAAATAATAGATATGGTTAAAGCAATCAGTGTACAAGAATTAAAAAAATGGATGGATGCGGAAAAAGATTTTCAGTTGATAGATGTTCGAGAAACGTATGAATATGATATCTGTAATTTGGAAGGGGAATTAGTGCCCTTAAATTCGATTTTAAACTATAAAGATACAATAGCTACAAATAAACCTGTAGTCGTGCAATGCAGAAGCGGCGTTAGAAGTGCCAACGCTATAAAAGTTTTGCAGAGCCAATTTGGCTTCGATAACTTATTGAATTTGGAAGGCGGTATTTTGGCTTGGGCAAGAGAAATAGACCCTTCTATGCCTACTTATTAGTATATCAACTTCAAATGCAACCTCAATTTTAACTTCAAAATTTAGTTATAGACGGTTTGAAGTTGTATTTGAAGTTGAAATTTATTTAGGCATTAATAGGCAATTTTACTAAGGGCTTATTATTTGATGCATCAGCTGTTTTCAAGTGCTTAGAAATGGTAAAGGTAAAAGTAGTACCTACGCCTTCTGTGGAGTGAACAGTGATTTTACCGTTATGATTTTCGACGATTCTTTTACAGGTAGCCAAGCCAATACCCGTTCCAGGGAATTCTTCAAAAGTGTGTAGTCGCTTAAACATTTCGAAGATATTCTTGATATGCTTTTTGGGCATACCAATACCATTGTCTTTTACTCGAAATAGCCAAAAATCAAGACGTTCTTCAAAGGTAAAATGGACTGTTTTATAATCAGCTTTATTAAATTTTATAGCATTTTCAATCAAATTTTGCACTAATTGTTCGATTTGCCTACTTTCACAAACAATTATTTCAGGAAAAGCGGCAGGTAAATGAAGTTGCACATCAGGGCGATTTATAGCACTGCTTAAACCATTTAAGACCACGCCTACTAACCGTTCCATATTGACGGGTTTAAATTTCATACCTACTTTTCCAACTCTGGAATATTCTAGTAAATCATCTACGGTTTGCTTCATTCTGCTAACACCACTAGTAATAAACTGACTGTATTGTTTAATCTCTTCATCTTCTAATTTGTCTGTTTTACGAGTCAATAAACCAACAAAACCGTCAATTGTTCGCAAGGGTGCTTTTAAATCGTGAGAAGCTACATAAGCAAATCGTTCTAATTCTTGATTTTTTTCTGATAACTCCTTGGCTCTTTTTTCGGCTAATCTAGTTCTTTCTGTGACTTTATCTTCTAAAGTTTGGTTTAATATTTCTATTTGATTACTAACATAAGAATTCGAGGTCATGACGGCGAAATAAACAAATCCAATAGCCAACATTGATAATAATAGGATATTCGCATCCGCACCTAAATTGGGGGTTCCTAAGACCACAAAAGCGGTAATAACTAATATGGTCGTAATAAAAATACCCAAACCAACTCTGCCTCTAAAAACAATGCCTGAACCACAAAAAGATAGGAAAAAACCAATGGTATATTCTGCTGTAAAATGATTGACTTGACAAATCCAAACAATCCAAAGCATAAAAATATAAAGACCAAGATTGGCAAAAAAGGTCATGTATTTTTTAAAGAATTCCACTTTAAAAGACAATAAACAGATGGTCAACCAATAAGCAGAAATTAGAAACCTATGACTGTGAAATTCAATGGCATTAGGGTCTGCATATTTTAAGGCGAACCCAAAACAAGGGAGGAAAAATGCTAATAGTAGCGCATAAATTCGAAATACAATTAACTCGTATTCCTTAGTGATAAAGTAGTTTTTTAGTTGCTCTTTATCAAAGTAAGTGTATAGTAGTTTCCTCATTACAGCAGTATCTAGTAATTAATTATCAGTTGTAGCGATTTAACACTCTAAATGAATAAAGTGTATAGGAGAGGTGTGTTACAGTCGATAGAGGGAGAGGGGAAAAACTGCCCTTTAATTTAGTGATTTTCTCTAAATAAGTAGTGGGAATATTTATGCCCGACTACTTATCTACAGAATGATAGCAAGATTTATGCCTAGTATTTCTAACAATTTAATTATGTAGCAAAGAAGTGGTATTATGTAGGGGATTGGCATTATTTGGCTGCAAAAGGAGGCGAAAGAGTGAGTTTATAGGGGTATTAGAGAGAGAAAGAGAAGATAGTTCTTTTATCCTTAAAAACTGAGAATGTCAGTTGTTAGTTATTATGTTTATGGTAAAAAAGAAGGTGTTGGTGCTGGATTTCTACGCCTTTGTACATATTTCTACGGCAACTAATAATTATTAACTATTTTGGAAGGATGAATTGGAAAAAGAACATTGGCAAGCGATTATTGATTTTAGGAAATGTTGGGTTTTGGGTAGTGCTGCATGTAGTATGGTGGACGATTTTTGGGGAAGAGCAACCAATTAATGATGCGGAAAACACGACAGCTTTAAAAGGAGGAATTATCTATTATTCTTTAAGATCAGTATTGATAACTATTACTTCGGTGACTCCTTTTACGGTAATTATTTATAGTAATTGGTTTTGGCTGGTTAAAAATTATTTGGCAGAACAAAAATATTGGGCTTATATCTGGCGATTGTTTTTACTATTATTTGGTGTTTCATTTTTAATGAGCTTTCATCCTTATTTAAATCAATCAAACACTCATATTAGTAGTGGAGGAGTTTCGCTGTTTCGTGTACCAGATACTTTAGTTATTTTAAACGCTACTTTTTGGATAACTCTATTAACAACCCCATTTTATTTATCTTATAATTGGTTTTTACAAAATACCCAATTAGCCAATTTAAAAAATGAAAAATTAGAAACGGAACTATCTTTTTTAAAAAGCCAAATTAACCCCCATTTTTTCTTTAATACCCTTAATAATTTATATGCATTAACCCTAGAAAATTCTAAGGCAGCACCAAAGGTCATTTTAAAATTATCCGATCTAATGCGCTACACAATTTATGACGGCAAAGAATCAGCCGTTTTTTTGGGGCAAGAAGTTAAGTTTATTGAAAATTACCTAGAATTACAGAAAATTCGATTGCATAAAAAATCGGAAATTATTTTTGAACAAAATATTAGTAATCTGAAATTAGAAATACCGCCTTTGCTCTTTGTAATTTTTTTAGAAAATGCCTTCAAACATGGGGTAGAAACACTAAGGGATAATGCCATTGTGGATTTGCAATTGACCGAAAAAGAGGGGGTTGTAAAATTTTATGCACTTAACAATTATGACCATGAAGAGCGGCAAACATCGAATGGGCTAGGCTTAGAAAATATCAAAAGAAGGCTGAAATTACTATTTGGAGATAATTATAAATTAGAAATAGTGGACCAAGAAAATACATACCGAGTCTATTTAACTATAAATTTAACCTATTTAGAATAGAGCGTAGAGATTAGAAAAAAGAGACTTAAATACTGCCTAGTCTTTGCTGATTTTATCCGTCTTTATCTCTAATCTCTCGATGAAATGGTCTCTAATCTCTATTCTGAATGATAACCATAAATTTAAACCAATGAATTATTTAATTATTGATGATGAACCATTGGCACATCGAGTGATAGAAAAGTTTGCACAAGAATTATCAGGATTACAAAAAATTGGAAATGCCTATGATGCTTTTGAAGGGTTTGAGCTATTAAATATCGCAAAAGTGGAACTGATTTTTTTAGATATTAATATGCCTAAACTGAAAGGCTTAGATTTTTTGAGAACCCTAGCGAATCCGCCGATTGTCATCATCACTTCTGCTTATCGAGAATATGCGCTGGAAGGATTTGAATTAAATGTGTGCGATTATTTGTTGAAACCTTTCAGTTTTGAACGATTTTTAACGGGGGTGAATAAAGCATTATCTTTACAAAAGGTAGAAAATACGACGGTTGAATCTTCTAAACCGATAGCAAATAATTCGCCTACCGACGAAAAAATATTTATAAAAGGAGACCGAAAATATCATCAAATAGCGCTCGCTGACATTTATTATCTAGAAAGTTATGGTAGCTATGTTAAAATTTATTTAGCAGATCAAATGATTTTGACCCATGAAACGACGACTCATTTTGAAAAGATACTTCCCAAATCTTCTTTTTTAAGAGTACATAAATCTTACATTGTCGCTATCCCCAAAATAGAAACGGTGGAAGGGAATCGACTGAAAATCAAGGAGAAATTAATTCCAATTGGTAATTTTTATAAAAAAGAAGTGCAACAATTGATTAAAGGATAATATTTGGCAATGTTTTTACCTTAGTCAAGAATAGCATGTCAAGGATAAAAATGTATCTTTGTGCTTTAAATTTTGTGATAACTACTACTTAATCTGAGGACTTAATTACTAAAGTAATCTTCCCTAATCTATTAGTTCAAGTACCTCCTAATTAATAACAATATGGAATTAAGATGCATAATAATTGTTTTGTTTTTGGGACTATTTTCTTGCCAATTCAATTCATCTGGAAATCTTTCTAAAGTTGATAAATTAACGCAAGCTTTGATTGCTAATCCGACTAAAGAAAATCGGGAGGCTTTAATTGTCGCTTATCAAGATACCATAAATGCTAGACCAAATGATGCGGCTACGAATGCACCATTTTTTACTCAAATGGCAAATTTACAGATCACTAATAAAAACTATGTGAAGGCTTTGCAAACATTAATGCAAGGCATTCAAGATTATCCGAAATCTTCGGATGTATCAGAAAAAGTGTGGACTTTAGCGACTATTTATGAGCAATATATTCAAAGACCTGGTATAGCGAATACGGTCAAAAAAATGTATGTACAACAGTTTCCTAGTGGCGCAAATATTACTGCTGCTAAGCAAGCCGCAATGGCAACGAATACAACTATCGCAGAAGATATCATTACCTTGGGTGGAAGTATGTATGATGAAACCACACATAAAGTAGATTTTCAGGCGGCTAATGATTATATTAGAATTTGTGAACTTTTTGCTTTGCTAAAACCACAGGATGGATTAAGCCCAGATTATTTACATAAGGCGGGGGAGACCGCTAGAGCTATTCGTGCCTTCCCACAAGCGGTAGCTATTTATGATAGGATTTATACGCAATATCCTACTTATGAAAAAGCAGCACAGGCATTATTCTTGAAAGCTTTTACTTATGATAATGATTTAGGAGATAAAGCGACGGCTAAAGGGTTATATGAAGAATTTTTACAGAAATTTCCAAACGATGATTTTGCGGATGACACCCAATTTTTACTAGCTAATTTGGGTAAAAATGACGAGGATATTATTAAAAGTTTTGGCGAAAAATAGTTTCCATAAGGATTATTAAAAGTTGCAATGTTGCCGTATTGCGATGTTGTTGTTGTAATTGGGCAACACGGCAACATGGTAACATCGCAACTAATTACATTTTATCATTCATAGCTCAAAATTACTCCAACTCAATTTTTTGTTTATCAAAAGGGTGGAGCGCTGTTCCTTTTGCTTTGGCTTCTACTTCTATGTAATATTCAGATTTAACGGCTCTAAATTTTTTGGCAACTTTTACCAATCCACTAAAAATCAGGTTCTTATCTTCCAATTCATCCATCTCAGATTTTATTAATTCATAAGGTAAACTGAAGTTAATTTCAACTGGATTATCTTTAGAAATAGGAATATCTTTTACTAAATTGATTTCTCCAAGCCTATATTCGTCCGTTAATTTTTCCTTTTTTCTACCTCTAGAAAAACGTTCAACCATGACCACCTTTACTGCATCCACCGTTTGGTCGTTCATAGAAGAAAATCGTATCTTTCCATTAATTATACCATCTGCTTCTTTAACTTTTTCTGGCAAAATCAGTTCTAATTTTACCCCTTCTATACCCAGCCACTTTTTTACTTTTTTAAACATAATTTTCTTGATTTGTTAATTGCCTATCCTTAAGACGAATAGCTTGTTGTAATATAACGCATTTGAGGCGAGAAAGGTGTATAAATTATATGAATGGTAGAAGAGAACGGATGAAGGCAAGTAAATAAAGGAGGTGAGAATAAAGGGTAATAAAAAAAACGAATTTGTAGATTTTACAAATTCGTTTTTCTATTTATAGGATAAGACAAATTTTTCAACAAATAAATTACCCTTTATGGAAACTTAGGAAACTTATCAAAATCAGGCTGTCGCTTTTCCAAAAAGGCATTCCTACCTTCTTCCGCTTCATCGGTCATATAGCCTAAACGAGTAGCTTCTCCTGCAAAAATTTGCTGCCCTACCATTCCATCATCAATCATATTGAAAGCAAATTTCAACATCTTAATGGCCATTGGGCTTTTCTTTAATATTTCTTGCGCCCATTCATAGGCAGTTTCTTCTAATTCATCGTGTGGAATGGCCGCATTTGCCATGCCCATATCTACCGCTTCTTGTGCAGAATAATTTTTACCTAAAAAGAAAATTTCTCTAGCTCTTTTTTGCCCTACTTGGCGTGCTAAATAAGCTGAACCATATCCTGCATCATAACTAGCAACATCTGCATCCGTTTGCTTAAAAATAGCGTGTTCTTTACTGGCAAGGGTCAAATCACAGACTACGTGCAAACTATGACCACCACCTACTGCCCAACCAGGCACAACAGCAATCACTGGTTTGTTCATAAACCGAATCAATCGTTGTACTTCTAAAATGTTCAAACGACCGATTCCATCCCCTCCTTGATACCCTGTTTTTCCTCGTACTCGTTGGTCTCCGCCTGAGCAGAATGCCCAGCCACCATCTTTTGGAGAGGGGCCTTCGCCAGAGAAAAGGATAACGCCTACTTCTCTATCTTCTTTAGCAGTGTGAAAGGCATCTAATAATTCAAAAACAGTATTCGGTCGAAACGCATTTCTAACTTCTGGTCGATTGAAAGCAATTCGAATGACGCCATTTCTTTTTTTATAAGTAATATCTTTATACTCCTTAATGGTTTTCCATTCTTTACTTAGCATAATTTTTTATTTCGATGATTAAGTAGCCCAGAAATTTTCCGATATTCGGAATTATTAATTTATCTGAGAAAATAGTACTATTTATTATGGATGGACAATATAAAAGTCTTAAATGTAAAATGGTCTAAATCCTAAAAAGTTTTTAGGATTTAGACCATTTCTTTGATTTTGTCATAACGATTATTAATAACCGCTAATAACTCCCAATCTTAATCTGCTTTTCTAAACTGATAACCAGAGAATTCTAAAATATTTAAATGTTTATTCATATACTGGTCAAATTGATTAAGCGCATCTCCTTCCACACTACCTTTAGATTGGGTAACTGCTCGTTGAATATCATAGCGAGTATGTAGTCCATCTTTAGGGTTTACATCTAATTTATTTCGGAAACCAGTACCAAATTCTTTCAACATTCTACCAAAGTATAGTACCGAATCATACCCTTTAAACGCCTCCGTAGTAGGGGGCATGCCATATTTATTATAGAAATTTTCTTTGAACGTTTGAATCGTATAATCATCTGGATTTAAATAAGATTCAGAACTGATATGTATATTCATCGTCTCGTAATATTGATAGCTAATTTGCGTAAAATCTTTCCAGCGTGGTTGCCCATAGACAACAATTGAACGGTCTTCTTTTTCTAAATCAATATTTCTTAGCATCGCATAGACAAAACTTTGACTAGAGGAGGCAATAATAAATGCCGTGGTATTTATATCGTCCATATAAGGCTCAAAATCAGTATTGTCTAGCGAAGGGCTTTCGTCATCAATAATAACTAATTTGATAGAATCTGCTATGGTGCTACCTTCTATCGCATAATGTGCATCCAAATAATAGTTCATTAATCGGATTTCTTGCGCATCACTTCTAGCAAATACAACGATATTTTCTGGTTTGAATTTATTTTTAACATGCTGCATCACTGCTTCTGCATGTGCTTTTTCACTAGGATTTAATTGAATAAAATAAGGATTATCTGTTGTTAAATTTTGGTGAGGGTAGATAGGTGAGACAAAAGTCTTTTCATTTTTTTTAGCGAAAGCAGCCAGGGCACTAGCCGTAGAATTTCTAAATGATCCTATTACCAAATGAGCATTTTGTAATTCATAGTTATTATTGGTTAATTGAATAGTTGTTGGTTGATGCGCTCTCGTATCGAGTACATTTACGTCAAGATTTACGCCTTCTCCAGCCAATACATCAAAAGCCATTTTAGCGCCTTCATAAAAATTTAGTGCAGGAATAGATCGTCTATCAATCTTATCTTCTGCTGCATCATATTTATCTGCTAGGAAGGGTAGGGCAAGAACCATGTTATAGGAAGAGAGAAACTCGGTGTTCTCATCAACTATTTCTCCTTGAGTAGCTGGTGATGAAATAGGAGGAATGGTTACATCTACTGGTGCATCTTTCCATTCAATCGTATCTAAAGTACCGGTTACATCTATGACGACTTCATACTCACCCGTTTCTGGATTGAACACTCGTTTGCCTTGAATCTCATCTAACTCATCGTTTCGGGAATCAGTAGTGGTTTTGTCAGGAGATTGGATTTTCTTAAAGGAATCACAGGCAGTGAAACTAAAAAAAAATAACAAAAGCAATAACGGAAATAATTTATTATTTGTCCAGCTTCTCATGTTAGTTAATGTGAATTTTTTAAGGATAAAAGGTCTAAATTTTCAATTTTTAATTTTCAAAAACAACAGCGGATTGCTTTTATTCAGATGATGCCATATTTTGAAAATTGAACATTTTAAATTGAAAATTGAAAATTGTTAAAGTTTATTCCCATTCAATGGTTGCTGGTGGTTTGGTACTAATATCATAAACAACTCTATTGATTCCTCGAACATTATTGATGATTTCACTAGAGACTATTGCTAGAAATTCATAAGGCAATTTACTCCAGTCTGCGGTCATTCCATCCATAGAATTAACTGCTCTTAAAGCAACTGCTTGTTCATAAGTTCGTTCATCACCCATTACTCCAACAGATTGAACGGGCAACAAGATAACGCCTGCTTGCCAAACTTCATTATAAAGGGCATGTTTTTTTAGATTATTAATAAAAATAGCATCTGCTTCTTGTAAAAGTGCCACTTTTTCTGGGGTAATATCTCCTAAAATACGAATGGCTAAACCAGGTCCAGGAAAGGGATGTCTACTATTAATGGTGGCAGGAATGCCTAATTCTGTACCAACTTTACGAACTTCATCTTTAAATAAACTTCGTAGTGGTTCAATTATTTTT
>JAFMDF010000589.1 GCA_017857395.1 Bacteroidota bacterium
ACGATGATTTCTTATTGGAAATCTTTCTAACATAGTATTCGTGCGATTGCCATTAGGGGGTAGTGCCAATGTTCATGCTAATTGTAATGCCCAAATTGCAACGCTAGATTATTGGGAGGTGAGCGGAACTTTGACAGGAACTGGCTGTAATGCAGGCAGAACGCTCACCATTAATGGTCCGAAAGCACCTTATCGCTTACAAATTGGATATGGAGGTAATAATGGCGATAGCGCCTGTGGTTTTGGGATGTCTACTTGGTTTGATATGGAAGAAAATGGAACAGCAATTAATGCAGATATTTATGCTTTTATGGAGGAGACTTGTTATAGCACAACAAACTATAGTTCGGACTTTTGTTATTTGATTTCTGATGGTGCAGGAGAAGGCAGTTCTGTACCAGATACTTTTTATACTTTCAATCATCTTACTGGGGCAGTTACGGCTATTGGTCCGACGGGAACTTTGAATATTGAAGCAATGGCCTATGACACAGTCAATCAAATTATTTATACTGCTTCGGATGATAATTTTGGTACGATTGATATTGCAACGGGTGTATTTACTCCCATTACAACTAATATGGGCAGCCTTAATGGGGCAGAAGGAAGTAATAACATCAACGAGCTGGATGGGATGACTTATGATTATGCGAATAATATTATTTGGGCAACTGAGAGACTTTCTGGTACAGATGGATTGCCCGATGATTTAATACTGAAAATAGACCCAGCAACTGGCATTCCTTTAGCGAATGGATTTGGTGCTGGAATTGGTTATTTGACCGTTAACACAAACGAACATGATTTGGATGATATCGCAATGGCTGCGGATGGCACTTTATACGCCATTTCCAATTATGGAGGTTCTGGTAACCAGCGTTTAGGAACGATTAATACAACGACTGGTATTTTTACAGAAATTGGTGATTATGGAATAGAAGATGTGGAATCCCTCACTTTTACGGCAACTGGTCAATTATTAGCAACTACAGGAGAAGATGGAAATCATAGAAACAGCTTATATTCGATTGATGCCGCCACAGCTATCGCTACTTTTGTTGGGAGTATTCTACCCGCTCAAGATGTAGAAGCATGTGTTTGTACTTTTGGTAATTTTAGTAACTTACAAATTGGTGATAAGGTTTGGGCAGATTTAAATAGCGATGGTTTACAAACACTTGGTGAGCCAGGCCTTAAAGATGTAGTCGTAAATCTTTTAGATGCTAGCGGAAATCCAATTTTAGATGCTACTAATAATCCTAGAACAACAACAACGGATGTATTAGGGGTATACAATTTTGATAGATTAACTATAGGGGACTACATCGTTGAATTTGAATTACCTACAGGTACTAGTTTTACAAATAGAGATGTCGGTGGAGATGAAGCCTTAGATAGTGATGCGAATACAAGCACAGGCCGTTCGGCTATAATTAGTTTAAATAATAGCAGCATTAATAATTTGGACATAGACGCAGGTTTATTAAATACCAATGTAGTCGAAAGAACTTGTGCGGATGATGGTCAGCTTTTAGTAGCCGATGAAAGTGGATACATTCTTCGATATGACCAAAATACAGGTGCTTTGATTGATACCTTTATTTATGGTTTAATAGAACCTACAGGGATGATAGTCGGACCTGACAATTGGTTATATGTGAGTGACGAAGCCTTGCATGAAATTCGCCGATATAGCTTAATTACAGGCGCCTTAATTGATGTTTTAGCGACGAACTTAAATAAACCTTACGGCATGACCTTTGGCACAGATGGAATGTTATATGTCAATAATAGAAATAATGATGAAGTATTAAAAATTGACCCTACCACAGGGGACGTAAATATTTTCATTGCGAGTAAAACAGCAAATTTAGATAGTAATAATGGCGGAATCGAATTTGGCCCTGATGGCAATTTGTATGTGGCTAGTAAAAATACCGATCAAATTTTACGCTTCGATGATGTTACAGGCGCATTCCTAGATACTTTTATAACTGCTAATACAGGAACGGTAAATGCCCCAGAAGATTTGATATTTGGTCCTGATGGCAATCTGTATGTCACTTCTAGGTATTCAGACCAAGTTAAACGCTATAATGGCACAACAGGAACATTTATAGACCATTTTGTTACTTACCAAAGTGGCGGCTTGCAGGATCCAGCAGATTTATCTTTTGGTGCAGATGGTCATTTATATGTCGGTTCCCAAAGTAATAATATCGGCATCTTACGCTATGATGGTACGACTGGTGCTTTTATGGATGTATTTGCCAATGGTTTGACCATTCCAAATGGTTTATTATTTGCACCAGTTCCTAATTGCGGTATTGAAATCTGCGATAATAATATAGACGATGATGGGGACGGCTTAATAGATAATACAGACTCAGATTGTCCTATAATCGAAGCTTGCACTTGTGCAACGACCAATCAATTTGAAAACCCTAGTTTTGAATCAGGAGCTTTTACTGGAGGAGATGAATTTATTCCAGGTGTTCAATCTGACTACTTAGGTTGGAATTGGGGAACGCCAACTGTTTTAGACGGTTGGAGTCATGGCGCGCTTTATTGGGTAGAATCCACTAATGCTAGTGAAGGCAACCGAATGGTTTATATCAATAATCCTGCGGGTGGCGCAGTTTGCCAAGGGCAATATTATGATATTGGAAGTGGCGTTGGGGCTTTAAGTGAATGTGCTTCCTATCAAGTTTGTTTTGATTGGGCATCTTTTAACAGAGAAAACCCTAATGGTCGAACAACAACTTCTCAACCTGCCATAGATTTCACTTGGTTTGATATAAATGGAAATGATTTAGGCGCAACGCATCAAGTTTTAGGTGTTCCTGTTGCCAATCAAGATTGGGATAATTTGAGATGGTCAAGCATTTCTTTTTCTTTCTCCTTGACTGGCACTTATGCCCCTTTTGCCAATGCAACACGGGTAAGAATTAATATTTCTGAGCATGGAGGTCAAGATAATGGATTGTTAATTGATAATGCTAATTTATGTGAAGCTATACCTTGTCCAGGGGAGGTTTGTGATGATAATGTGGATAATGATGGCGACGGATTGATATAGATAAAGACATAAAGAACTAATATTTTGTGAGTTCAAAAAATAATTATGAACT
>JAFMDF010000228.1 GCA_017857395.1 Bacteroidota bacterium
ATGGTAGAATTTTATTAACATATATATTTTCCGTAAAATATGTAGTTGAACCAAGTCATTACTTCAATTAATTGATTTACAGAATTTTATAGCGTATTTATTCAAATGGTAGTTGTCCTTAATAATTATAGTACTGTTGACATGTAATCTTTTAATTCTGCTAACACTAACTAAGGATACTATCCGATTTTCTAGATGAATGACCAAAAGAAATCATCTAGAGTCTTAAATTTTATTTTTCACTAAAAATTAATTTACTATGTTATTTCCAACACTTAGAAAAAAAAGAACCACACCTACTTTACCTTCCATGAGGTCATTTATGGATTCCTTTTGGGATTTGGATAATTTTTTTGGAAGAGATTTTTCGGTGAATGAATTTTTCAACAATGCTTCGATACCAGCAGTTAATATCAAGGATACTACCAATGCGTACGAAATAGAGGTATTGGCACCTGGACTGAAAAAAGATGAATTTGAGGTGACCGTAGAAAACGGCTTATTGTGTATTAGAGCAGACCACGAGGAAAGTAAAGCGGAAAAAGAAGACACTTATACCCGTAGAGAATTTAACTACAATCAATTTGAACGTTTTTTTACTTTGCCCGAAAATGTAAAAGAAAACAGCGTTAATGCGAAGTATGAAAATGGTGTTTTAAAAATTACCTTAGCTAAAACACTAGCTAAAAAGAGTATTGCAAAAACAATCAAAATTGCTTGATACTTGAGGTAATTTATAACTCAGGCATCCAGCTTTGAATGGTATCAATTATTCAAAAATGAATGCCTGAGCTTATAATTTTTTAATTCCTTAAATTAATATGCTGGTTCTCCAATTGGTTCTTGAATAGACGTATCCAAGACAGAGTTATCCACACCATAAGGGTTTAATTCATAACCGTCGGCATCCCAATCATTTTCCCAATCTCGATCATCTATCAAATAGCGATATTGATAAGACTGTCCCATTGGGAATTCTTTGGAGACAACATAGTTGTTGTTTTGCACTTTCATTAACAGCCCTGTTTTCCAAGACCATTTATTGAAATCGCCCACAACTTTTACTTCTTTACCACCATCAGCTGCTTTAGCAGGTAATTGGAAAGTAACCTTAACCTTATTTTTTGATTTTATAAACTGCTTTTTTAAACCCATGATTAACGTTTTTTTGGTTAAATAATAATGAAAATTATAGGTTGACCAGTTGGTAGGTAGTGATTTATGTCAGTAAGAAGCCTTGATTTTTATCAATTACTTATGACTTGAACCACTAGTAACTTTTGTTACCAAATTCTACTATATCTTCCGATAGCCTTGGGGCAAAAAACGAATAATTATGAAAAATACCTTCTTTAATAATTGGTGGCTACTATTGGTAAAAGGCATTCTATATGCCTACTATTTCGATTCTATTTTTAACGGAGCAGCATCATTGTACATCTTATGTTCTATAACTTGAGAGGGAAGATTATAGCCGTTTTCCAATAAAAGGTCTTTTATTTCTCTCATAATACGGCTTCTTATTGTTTCTCCAAGATAGGAAGGTGATATTTTTTTATTTTTAAAAACATCAATCCAGAATAAGACTTTTACATCTACCGTAAACTCGCCAAGATTTTGTGTGAGTACATTATATTCCGGTGTTTTAAGCACTTCTGGTTGCTTGCTAAGGTATTCTAGGAGCATTTTTTTAACCTTGGCAATATCCGTTGGTACATCTAATCCAATTAAAAAGTCCATTCTTAGCAACCCATCTTTGGTATAGTTGATAACTGGATTTTTAATGATCATAGAATTCGGAATATAAATATCTTTTCCTTCTATATTTCTGAGATGGGTAGTTCGAATATCCATCTCTCGAACAGTTCCTTTTGCACCACTTACTTCAATGATATTACCGATTTCGAAAGGTCGGCTGACCAATAATAATAATCCAGCTAAAAAATTTTCCGCTATATCCTTAAAAGCAAAACCCACAATAATCGCTGAAACACCTGCACCAGCCATCAAACTATTCGCCACACCACCAAAGCCCATAATATGTAAAGCAGCAATACTACCAATCAAATAAAAAGTCCAACCTAATAATTTGCCAATATAGGATGCCAATATGGAATCTTTCCAACGAGTAGCAGCCCCTTTGGCAAAAAGTTTTTTGATAAAAAAGCCAAATGTCCAGAATAGTAGAAAAACGACCAGTCCTGCCAAGAAATTAGGCAATAGAACGATTAATGACTCCATAAATTCCTCAAAGGCGACTTGTATTTTTTCTCCCATAGTTAGGTTTAATTTTGGTGGTTATTTTTCTAAAGTAGTTTTATTTTCCATGCTATTGAGAATGCGAAATTCATGTAGTATAATTTTTTAGTTTGTGATAAAGAGACTGTAAATCCTAAAATGGTCACTTTCCCCAAATTATTATTCAATAAAATTATCACTATGGCCACCTGAAAAGACATTACAAAAAATCTCTAAGTGACCAAATAGTACTTCTGAGTCTTTATGTAAAATTTTTCAAAAATCATTGCAATCCATGAAAAAAATATTGTTCACCACAGCTTATGGAAAACATTCCAAAAATGTATGGAAATACACGCTCCAACTAGCCAAATATTTTCAGGCATCCATCACACTCCTGCATGTTTACAACCAAGATACGCTGGCAGAGATAATCGATGAAGAACGCTATTTGGATTTTGATTATGCAGATTACACTCCAGAATTATCGGAAGACCAATATCTGGAAGAACTACAAGATGCAAAGGTCTTTGCTGAAGAAAACACTTCTAAATCGTTCAAAGGCATCCCTTTGAATTTTCATATAAGTAAAGGTTTTATTGCCAATACGATTCTGGAGACTCAAGTATCAAAAGGGTTTGATTTAGTAGTAATGGGTACTGCCCAAGAACGGTTTACTGACCGTTTATTCGGAAGTGTAGCTTTAAAAGTACTAAATGATGCAACTTGTCCAGTTTTACTTATTCCGCCCAATTCGACTTTTTGGGGTATCAAAAAAATCATTTATACCACCAATTTTGAACCCCATGACAGAAAAGCCATCGACTATCTGATGGAATGGTCAAAAGCATTTGGGTCAACTGTACATCTATTGCACGTCTATCCCAATGCCTTGGCGGGCAAATTAGCCATTGAGAAAATGAATGCCCTAATGAAGAGTTTTGAAAGAACGGAAGAGTGGGACTATCTGACTTTCCAATTATTACCAGGCGATAAAGCTAAAGTGATTGAAGAATATCGGGCATTTACTGGGTCGGATATGATTGCCCTATTTCCACAAAAACGGCGATTTTTTTCTAAGATTTTTGATGCAAGCTTGACTAAACAACTTGCAAAAGAAACGCTGATACCTTTATTGGTTTTAAAAAATAAATAGCATTACAAATAAGAAAAGATGGGCTAAAAAGAACTGAATGTTTGCATAAACATTTACTATACTTTGCAAAGCATCCATATTAAAATTTATTCTAGAAATAATAGCCCTATGATTTTCATCACTTTTCAAGCGTAACTTTTATCATTTATTTCAAAGTTACCAATAGCTATTTTACCGCTGACTTTGCGACCGTAAAGTTGCACCTAATCTAAATGATGAAAAAAATACATCATTGAATAACCATAAAATAATAATATATAAACTTCAAAAATTTACTAGTAGTCTGCCATGTTTGAAATGACGGGTAATCCGTCATCGCCATATTTATTGGGGCTGTAAATTATTTGGCTGATTCTACTGCCTTGTCAGCCTAAGTTCTTGTCTAAGCAATATCTAGTCCTGAATTGGAAGTAATGGTAGAAGGTTATACTGATAATATGCGTATAAAAAAATCTTAACTTTTAATAGCCTGTTTATATGCCTCTGTATATTCTTTTTGAAAGCTTTTATGTTTCTTCCGAGTATGTTTGAAAAAATGAAAGGATGATAAAAATCATTAAAAACTTTGACAAAAGTCACAAATCCAACAAGGCAATTCCTATATTTTTGAATAACAATTGATTAGAAAGGTTGATGCAATTTTTTTTTAACATTAAATTTTTATCAATGAAATCAATGGATAATATTATAGAAGTGCTAGATTATTTAAAGGAAAAGGGATTCGGAACAGCGTTTTATTTGAAGGAGAAGGGAGTGCTTCATGCAAACACTAATAGAATTTATCCTTTTAAAGACTTTACCATTGCAGAAACAATTAGAGTAGAATCTGATTCTGATTCCGACTATACCAGTATGGTCTATGCCATTGAGTTAAAAAATGGAGAGAAAGGGGCATTTATTGACGCATCAGGCGCTTATGCGGAGTTCGATATCCCCATGGCAAAAAGTAATAAGGTTCATATAGCCAAAATGTAACCTATACCTAAAAAATAGTCTTCCCTAAAAACTCAAACAGGCGTTTTTAGAATTGGAAGACAGACAGATTAAAACTTAATAGCATAGATTAATGCCCTTGAAATTTTGATTCCAAGACTAGTGTCAAAAAGTCAGCCCTACTTATCTCAAATTCCTTCTGGTTAGTACTTTCCATAAAGATGAATAGGCTTTAATCACACAAAAGCAAGAAATCATGTTTATAAGCAAACCAAATAACACACAATTTCAGGATTTAGCCGATAAAGCAATCATCAAGCAAATTCTTAACTCAGAAACAACAAAATATCAAGAAGTGCTTTATGACCGATATGTCGATAGAATTTACTATAAATGTTTATGTATCCTGAAAGACCCAAATTTAGCCAAAGATTTGACCCATGATACCATGATAAAAGTCTTTTGCAAACTAGATACCTTTCAAGGAAAATCAGATTTTAGTTTTTGGGTCAATGCTATCGCTTATAATACCTGCATGAGTTTTTTACGGAGTAAAAAGAAAGAACGCTATGAAGTTTCCGTAGTCGTTTACGATATGGAAACCGCTAATACCGAAATGGAGAATAGAATACTTCGAGAATTAAAACTAGAACAATTAGAAAGGTGCTTTGAATTATTAACTACAGAGGATAAAATGATATTATTAATGCGTTATCGAGATAGTTTTTCTATTCAAAAAATTGCGAATACTCTAAATATCAGTCCTAGTGCTACAAAAATGCGTTTGTTACGAAGCAGAAAACGCTTAGTTCGATTGATGTCACCAATAAAAGAAAAAGAGATTGCTTTCGCTAACCCAGAAGAAAGAATCTTTAACCTATACGAAAGCTTTAAAAACTTTAACACGCCAAATGCTAGTTTGGAATTATTAAGAGCCTAATAAAAAAAAGCCTATTGCTCCATAATTCAAGATATTTATTAGTGTATATTCTAAAATAAATCGTATGAGAAGTGCTTCCATCCCGATAGCTATCGGGAAAGTTCTGCAAGCACTAAGCTCTTTGGAATAAAAAAAAGCAATGAATAGATTTAAAGACTCACAACCCGACGAATCTGATTCTTTTGAAAAAAGGCTTTTTGGCATCATCAGATATGGCATTAAAGCATTGGCGCTATTAATGACCTTAGTCATATTCTGGAGTATCATTGATGTGGTTTATGTTATTTACGAAAGATTGATGACTCCTCCTGTCATGTTTTTACAAGCGAATGATTTATTGAAGATTTTTGGTTCTTTTTTAATTGTTTTAATTGGAGTAGAAATTTATGAGAACATCATTTTATACATGAACGAAGATACCATTCAAGTAAAGCTGGTCATTGCGACTGCCCTAATGGCTATTGCCCGAAAAGTTATTGTTTTTGATTTTAATTTTGTTTCTTATCAATACATTTTTGCAACGGGTTTTGTTATCATCGGATTAGGCTTAAGCTATTGGTTATTACTAAGAGATGAACGACTCAGATTAGAAGAGGATAGAAATAAAGTTAAAAAAAGAAAAACTAAAAAAACTGAACCTTCCTCCTAAATTTAATAGCTAAAAAATAACAATTTTTCCATCTCCCTCAAAATCAACGAAGACCGAGGCTGGAAAGCATCACCCGATGTATTAGAGGTAGCAGTTATTCGTTATTGATTAGATACCGTATTCAAATAACAAATTGATGAAAATCACCTCTTTTTATTGATTTTTGTCAATTAATAGGGATTCTTCCTACCTTATCTTTGTTTTATCAAGTGAGAGATAAACGACAGACCTGGAAGCAGGTTAGGCTAAACAACCCTAAATTTGGAAACTTTAGGAAAAAGTACAAGTAACGGATGGCAATTTTCAAAGTATTACGAACCAACGACTCCTTCCGATTCTTGTCGGAATATCGTTGTACTATTTATTTTGACTGCCTAAGTGAAAAATTACATTTTCCAATGCTGCTTCAAAGTGGCTAAGGGGAAAAAGGCAGGATTTTTTAGTCAGATGCTCAACTTGATAATTCTTCGGAAATATCAAGGAAAGCAGAAGTCTCAATAACGGTAACTTGGCGTTTTTTAGCAGACCGTTTTTGCTGAAAAATGAAACGGGAACTCATTTTAGGATGGGTTCCCGTTTGTGTTTATTCGTAGAATAATATAAACAACGAAAAATTAGCTATGCCAACTAAAGCATACCCCTTTAAAAATATCATTAAAGATTTTCAACTCTTTTTTAAGGATCGTTTCAATTTGCACGAAGATGAAGCTAGCGAAAAAGCAACCATTGCAGATATTAAAGGAGACGTGGTCTTTCGGGGAGCAAATCTTTGGATTTTGATTTTTGCCATTTTGGTCTGCTCTGTAGGTTTGGATGTCAACAGTACAGCTGTTGTGATTGGTGCGATGTTAATTTCTCCATTAATGGGTCCTATAATGGGCATAGGTCTGGGAATTGGTATTTATGATTTTGAATTAATCATTACTGCGCTGAAAAACCTAACTATCGCCACCATTATTAGCGTACTCGCTTCTGCTTTCTATTTTTGGATTTCTCCTTTAGATGTAGCACAATCGGAGTTATTAGCTAGAACAGCTCCAACCCTTTGGGATGTATTCATTGCATTTTTTGGTGGATTGGCAGGGATTATTGCCAGTTCCAGAAAAGAAAAAAGTAATGCGATTCCAGGCGTAGCCATCGCAACTGCCTTGATGCCGCCCCTATGTACTGCAGGTTTTGGTATAGCTACTTCCCAATGGGATTATTTTTTGGGAGCAATGTTTCTATTCTTTATCAATAGTGTTTTCATTAGCATTTCCACTTATCTGATCGTACTATTATTGGGATATCGCAAAAAAGAATTTATAGATGCTGGACGAGAGAAAAAGGTTAAAAGGTATATTCTATTTTTTGTTCTAGCAGCGGTTATTCCCAGCATTTACACAGGATATAATGTGGTCAAAAAAACGCTTTTTGTTAAAAATGCCAATCAGTTTATACAGCAGGAAATGAAATTTGAAAACAGTCAGGTTATCTCTTCTAACCTTCATTATGAAAGAGACAGCGCGCTCATTGAAGTAACTTTGTTTGGTGAACCCATTGATTCTGTTTCGATTGTAGCTCGACAAAAACGGTTAGAAAATTATAATTTAAAAGGCGTTCAATTAAACATCCGACAAGGATATCAAAAAGAAGAAGGGGTTGATTTAGCAACAATTGAACAAATGAATTTACAATTAAAAACGGGTATCATTGAAGAACTATACCAGAAGAATGAAGCTACCCTTAAAAATAAAGATGCTAAAATTAAATTACTGGAGGAAGAAATAATCCGTTTCCGTTCCAAGGAAATGCCTATTTCAGATTTAGCACAAGAAATAAAGGCAATTAATAATAATATCAGCCAGTTATCGGTGGCATCTACCATTGTTTCTAATTTAGATAGTTTAACTTATGACACCTTGATTTTAGCGTATGTGCAGTTCAAAATAAAACCAAAAACAGCAGAAAATAAGCAGATTGAAGACTGGCTAAAAGCCCGTTTAAAGGTGCAAGAAATGAAATTGGTAATACAGTAAAATGGACGCAAATCGAACATCAAAAGCCATAGACGGGAGATGAAGGAAGCAATTATACAAAAATCAGCCTTTAATTCTTCCACTTCTTCTTGCGAAATTTTTCAAGGTGGAACGGACTATTTTGCCCGCTACCTTCAAATGATTGACCAAGCTCAACATACGCTGCATCTACAAGTTTATATTTTTAATGAAGATGCAACTGGAAAAGCAGTTCAAGAAGCACTAATTAAAGCAAGTCTTCGGGGGGTTCAAGTATTTTTAGTCGTGGATGGTGTGGGCAGTCGGCATATTAAAGGAGATTTTCTGAATCGCTTTATTAATGCTGGGATTACGATTCATTTTTTTTCCAAAATTCATTTTTCTTTTCCCCTAAGAATCGGCAGACGATTGCATCATAAACTGCTGGTGGCAGACCATCAAAAAGCAATGGTTGGCGGTATCAATATTGCCAATCGCTATCTAGGAAAAGAGACAAAATTGCCTTGGTTAGATTTTGCGGTGTATTTAGAAGGAACTATTTGCATAAAACTACATAATCTGGCAGTTGGAATTTTAAATAAAAGAAATTTTAAAAAAACAAACCTTGGCGATTGGTGGAAAAAAGAAAAGCGGGCACCAATTCTAAAAATTGAAGTCAAGGTAAATGACTTTTATAAGGGCAAACTGGAGATAAGGAGAGGTTATCATAAAGCCATTCGGTTAGCGGAGAACACCCTAATAATATTCGCTGGGTATTTTCTGCCAAAATATAACATGCTTAGGCTATTGGAAAAAGCAGCCGAAAGAGGAGTAGCCGTGAGCCTTGTTTTACCCAAAAAGACAGATGCTTATTTTTATAATGCTGCGGTTAAAGTGCTTTGTGAAAAGTTGTTGGATAAAGGCATCAAAATTTATGAATACCCACTAGCCATTATGCACGCAAAAGTTGCGGTAGTAGATAATCAATGGTGTACCATTGGTTCGTATAACCTCAATGATTTAAGTGATTTGCTAAGTGTTGAACTAAATATCGAGATTTCTGACTCTTTGATTGTTAGCAATTTTCAAACTCAACTCGATACAATCATTAAAAATGATTGTATCGAATTGCTACAAGCTGATTTATCCAAAGCATCAAGGTTTTATAAATGGAGATGGCGGATTTATTATTTAGGTATTATTCAGTCTATCCGATTATTACATTGGCTAACCATTAAAGAAGAAAAAAACAGGCTGGAATAGGCTAGTTGGTCATCAACGCTTTGCGACTGCTAACTGATAACTGTAAAACTGCCGACTTACTTATGGAAGAATTATTTAGAATGATGGTTCATGCAGATGAATTGATTGGCGATTTGGTTGCTCAATATGGTACATTGACTTATTTAATTCTCTTCACTATCGTTTTTGTAGAAACAGGTTTGGTCGTCGTCACTTTCTTTCCGGGAGACGGCTTGCTTTTTTCTGCGGGTATTTTGGCGGCTTCGGGCGAATTAAGTCTTGCTATCCTTCTAATTTTGTTAACCTTAGCAACCATTTTGGGTAATACTTCTAATTATTTGATAGGTCGATTTGTCGGTGTGCGATTATTTAGAAAAGAAAAAGCTAAAAGGAATCACTACCTAGCCAAAGCTTTTACCTATTATGAAAAATATGGAGGAAAGGCAGTTATATTAAGTCGTTTTTTTCCATTTATGCGCTCTTTTGTCCCTTTTGTGGCAGGAATAACGGCTATGAAAATAGTCGATTTTACTTGGTGTAATATATTGGGAGGTATATTATGGATTAGCACTTATTTATTACTTGGTTTTTTCTTTGGAGAAATTCCTTGGGTCAAAGCTAATTTTGGACTAGTGCTATCAGGTATGCTTGCCTTTTTATTGCTAGTTATACTAATTAGCCTTTTAAAGGGAGTTGTTCAACTTTTAATAAAGAAATCACCCTAAACCCTTAATCCTTTTTCTTTAAAATGTACTGACAAAATTCAATGAATTTAATGATTTTTGTCAATTCCGTATAGGAAATAGCTTTGTATATTTGTATTATCAGGTGAGCGATAAAAGACAGACTGGAATGCCAGTTAGGCGAAAATGACAATTACTTTTGGAAATTTTTCTACCTGAAAAGGAAAGAAATTGGGAAAAAAGGTAATTTCGTTTAAGTCAGAACCTTTATGTAGTTTTTTATAAAAATTACATAAAAGAGGAAGTCATAATAAAGGCAGCCTGACTTTTTTCAACATAATTAAATGATGAAAAATGAAACGGGAGTCTCTAATATTAGAGATTCCCGTTTATGTTTTATAGCATAAAAAGCCTACTATGTTGGACTTTATATACTCTGAACGGTCAAGTATTTTGATTTTAAATCCAAGATTTATGCTTGCAAAACGTTAGTTTTAACATTGATAATCAAATAGTTATATTTTTGTTAAGATTTTCTTAACAATTCACAAAACTTGACCGTTTCTAGTATAGCATTCGATAATATTTATTCCTGTCCAACACTTAATTATTTTTAAAATAGATAATTGCCTTTAGCCTTAAAAATTAGGACTGGTATACCCACTTCTCCAATAATCTCTCTTGTGAGACTAGGTTTTAGTAGATTTTGCCAGAAATTTCATTTTTTCTTCTTTTAAAACTGCCTCTGCCATTTTGAAAAGTTCTCGTTTTACCTTTTTAAAATGCTTAGCATATTGATTGAGTCTATCTTCAAGCTGACCGTGTTCCATCCGATAGGCATCTTCTCGTTGTTTTTTGGAAGATTTTATAAGTGCGACTAACCGTTTTTCGTGTAATTGCACGTCTTGTTCTAATTGATTCAACCCTTCGGTTAAAGTGCTAGACAATCGAGTAGTAAGTTCATTTACAGCAGTTACCCCTTCCTTTTCAAAGAAGAATAAAAAATGTTTTTGCAATAGATTTTGCATAAAACGAAGTTCATCTTTCCAAAAATCTATTTCCGAGAGCCATTCTCGGGAATGATAGTGTAAGGTTTCAAGATTAATGGTATCCCAATAATCTATTTGGAGTCTTTCATTCATCTCTTTCATAATAAATATTGATTAGTTGTTAGTGATTTACTATTAGTATCTTTCCTGATTGTTCTAAGTTGTTTCTTGCTTAGTTTTTTTTAACTTCTGTTTTCTTCGAATAGACTGAACAGGAGTGGCGCCACCTTTTTCTTCTAGAAAATTGACATAGCCATATAATTTACCAATCATTTTCTCATTCATGCCTTTTATATGCTGATAGGTTTCTTCCTCTACTAATCCTCTTCTGTACGCTTTTTCTAACCATACTTTAGTAGAAAGCGCAGCACTTCGGGCAAATACCGTATAATTTCGCTTTTCGTTTGGTGATTGTCTGCCATAGCCAGAAGCAATATTGGAAGCAATAGCATCTACATTTTGTACATAAGGTCTGCTCATAGTATCTTGTGCAAATTCATCCCAAGTTAGAACGAGTTGCCACACCGCTTCTCCCAAATCCATCGCCAAATTGTATATATCCATTTTTTCTAAGTCTTTCTTTTCCATTTTTTTAGTTTTAGACCGATTTAATCAGTTCCATTTTTATTCTCTAAAAAAGTTCGCCTTTGATTCCTGTCTACCACCCTGGCGCAATATTCAACCCAAAGACTACTCTTGTTTTACCCTGCAAAGGAACTGCCCAATAGGGTTCTAAAACACCAGCGCCAAATAGGTTGATTCGAACAGAAACACCTGTACTAAAAACGGGTTTTACGTCTGTATCAAAAATGCCATCGTTCCCATTACCCTCCGCAGTTAAAGACTCATTCCAAGCCACTCCTCCGTCTAAAAACAAATTTAAGTCTGTAAATAACACATTAGATTTGATGAGCGATAAACGTTCTGGTCCAGTAAAAGGAATCCGTATTTCAAAATTGCCAATCAATACTTTACTACCCACTAATTGATTATAAGAAATTTGATTTTCGGATAATACATCGTTATGCGAAAATTCATAGCCCCGAACAAACCACGGATACCCCAAATAAACACCAGTCAATCTTTCTGAATCTCGACCATAGCGTCCCAAATGCATGGCTCGAACCGCAAAACTGACGGGTTTGACATGTAAATATTGCCGAAAATCAGCTAAGAAACTGTAGAAGTTTAAGTCTCCAAAATATTTTTCTATGCCAAGTCGATAACGGTTGCCTTGTAATGGTGCTGCGATTCCAAAATGGGAATTGTCATGGACAAAAGCCGCATTGACCGAAAAATAGCCAAAGCCAGGAGGGACTTCTCCTTTTTCTCTGTCTTGGGCAATCAACCTACCAAAAGCATCATAATAATTGGTGAATTGGTCGAGCCGATAATGGATTCTGGAATAATTAAACCCACCTTCGATGCGATCTTTTCTAGAAAATGGCAATTGTCCAAAGATACTAGCCTGTTCTTCATAAAGTCGATACTGATTTAATAAATATTTAGCTACAGGAATTCTAATATTATCAGAAAACTGCAAAGTATCAATCCCTTGAAAACTAATCCCTGCCGAACGATAGGGGATATGGGAAATTCCACCACCCCAGCCAAATTTATTCTTTTGATTTAGATAAGAAATTTGCCCAGCAAAATCATAAATTTCTCCGTTTAAGGCAATTCCCGTATAGAGTTTATTATCGCCCAGCATATCACCAAAAAGCAAATCTACGCCACCTTGCATAGCAGTAGTGGTTCCAAAAGTTTGCTGACCTACGCCAATTCCAGCACCACCACCAACATATTCCAAGCCTAACTTACTAGCATACGGTCGCTTCCGAATGCTATCAGCTAGCAAGGGGTGCCAATTATCCAATTGAGCTAATTGCGTATTGACCAAGTCAACTTGTTCTGCCACCACCGTAGGCAAAGTAGCTGTTTTAAAATCAACAGCATCGGGGTCAATTGCTTCGTGTAAAAATTTATCTGGCTTACCCTGAAAAATGGTGTACTTTCCTTCGCCGTAATAACTATAAACTACCCGATTATCTTTACCAATAGACATAGCAGGGGCATACTGCGTAATGCCAGAAATGCCCACCAATAGACGTGTCTTTTGGTAAACTTTTCGCTCTTGCCAATCAAATTCGTACATATTTCTGAACCCATCCCGATTGGATAAAAACCAGATATTATTTTGGTCATCAAAAACAGGATTCAAATTATCTGCTCCTGGGAATACAGGGAAATGCTGTAATTGGTTAGCCGTTACGTCCAAAACAGCCAAATTGAGTACCCATTTACCATGGGTTCTGCCATTGGTTATACTAAGCTCATCGGTCGAAAAAGTTAAGAATTGACCATCTTTTGACCAATTTGGATGCACTTCCGAAAAGCGGTTATTGGTCAATTGTTTCACTTCTTCTGATTTCCAGTTAAAAGCATATAAATCAACTTGTCCTTTTACTAAACCAGAGACCACTATGGAATTATCCGTGGGGGACCAAGTTGGATTGCTAAAAGCAGGTACCCCAGCAATAGCTGTTTCTTTAATAGTTTTCCCATTATCCACATTTTTAATAACCAATACATTTTTTCCTTTTTTGAAAGCGACAAAAGCAAAAAACTTACTATCTGGCGACCAAGCACCTGTACTTTCAATAAAATTGAGGTTATCCAAATGCCCATCTTTTATGGTGCTGGATACTTTTCGGATAATTTTCCCTGTACGAGCATTTGCTAGAAAAAGGTCAATAGTGAATAAGTTCTTTTCTGAAAAAAAAATAACATATTTACCATCAGGACTAATTGATGGACTAATGTTCATTTCTCCTGCATTTTCATCATCCAGAATTTTATTGCCAAAACGAGCTTCTTTTTTATCACCTAGCATAGGTTCGTACCAAGTACGCATACTTGTCTGCCACATTTCAGAAAGGTTTTTATACCCAACTTTCAATACTTTAGTAAGTGCTGGTTCTAAACCATATTTAGCTGTTGCTACAAATAAAGGTTCGATGATAGTATCTCCATAAGTTCCTGCCACAAAAGCCCAAAATGCTTGCCCATAGCGATAAGGGAAAAAATCAGGCTTAGATAAATCCCGAATGCTGGGGATTTTATTTTGCAAAACAGCATCTCGCATCCACATAGAAGTATGTGCATCCACCCGACCAATGGACATATATTCCGCCAAGCCTTCTACCATCCAAAGGGGCAGATTTTGAATATTCCTAATAGAAAGAGAATCTCCTCCAATCAATTTATGGTATTGAAAGGCGTGTACCAATTCATGTCCTAGCACGTGATGTGTCTGTTGGTTTGTCATTGCTACTGGCATTACAACCCGATTCCGCAACCCTTCTGTTACTCCTCCAGTTCCAATACCTATCATCCCTTGAATGGTAGAAGTTTGTTGAAAATCAGCATGATTATTATAAAGAACTATTGGATTTCTTTTTTTGAAGGTATCTTTTAGTATTAATTGGTGCATCTGGTACCAATGTTCGCTCCAATTGGCAAAATCCGTCAGCAGTTGTTCATTTTTTAA
Source organism: Bacteroidota bacterium (assembly GCA_017857395.1). Taxonomy (GTDB): domain Bacteria; phylum Bacteroidota; class Bacteroidia; order Chitinophagales; family Saprospiraceae; genus JAFMDF01. The sequence continues at coordinate 14,417 of JAFMDF010000228.1, forward strand.
GTAATGATTGATTTCGAAGGTGGGTGTTTCCAGCACTTCAAAATGCATTTTGTTGTATCGAGGTTTGTTCTTGCCAAAGCTTTGAGCATCTACCTTGATACTCCAAAAAAGTAACCCGATGAAGAAAAAGATAAATGGTTTCATATTTTTGTTTTTTCTAGTTTAAGCAATATTGACACCTCCTTCCCGGCAGGGGTGATTAGTTCTAATCTTTTAACTTAAATAGCAATATCAACTTCAATTTCAATCACAATTCGGATAAAAAGAGCCTAAAATGGTCAATTTAAATCTGATTCCCCTCTTATTGAGGTTGTTATTGCCATTGGAATTGTCATTGCTATTGAAATTTTTTTATTCCATTTTTAGAACCAATCACCCCTGTCCTTCCCGTACTATATAATCCCCATTCCAAGGCCAATTGCCAGTATTAGAATTAAAACCACAACTATCCATTGCACCACTTCCAAGGTAACTTTTTGGAGTAATCGCTGTCCTAAATATGCACCCAAGAAAGCTGCAAAAACGGCAGTTAATAAAGGAGGTAGATTCTCTAAAATATTCAGCTTGGACAATCTAGAAAAGTAAACGGATAATCGGGTAATGTCAATAAAAGTAGCAATGATAATCCCCGTAGCAATAAAGGCTTCTTTATTCAAACCATAACGCAATAAAAAGGCACTCCGCAAAGCACCTTGATGTCCTGATAAGCCGCCAAAAAAACCGCTGATTAACCCTCCAATTGCTAATTTATCTTTTCCAAATTTTAACTTTTTTAAAACTGGAATAACCTCAAATAAAGCGAAGAAAATCATTAAAAGTGCAATGATTACTTTGATAGGAGATAGCATAAAAGTCTAACGACACCCCACATCTTTTTAAAAAGCATAGTTCTTTGACATAAA
>JAFMDF010000229.1 GCA_017857395.1 Bacteroidota bacterium
TAGTGTTTAAATCGGATATGAATATACGACAAACAGATAGTACAAGTCACGTAGTCATTTAGCTAGTTTTTGTATAATTGATTAAATTTATACTGCTAACTACCACTACCTACTGAAACTGGTCGGTTTATCATTCATCCTTCCATTCACTATTTTTTAACGTTCATCGTAGACTCTTCACTTATTTACAAGGACAACTATATATTGGTAAGAGTTGTAATTGAGATTGTAAAAGACGGAAAAAATTGATTAGGGTAATAAAAAGTTGGATGAATGCAGGAATTCTATAGATAGAATTAAGTTTTCGCTTTATGAATAATCAAATACTAAAATATATACTTTGTATGGGGTAAAATCAACCATTATCTAATTGAACACAAATTGTCGACTTCTTAACAAATTATTTACGTACATAAACTTTTAAGAGCCAACTATTTAATTCTAGTAACTCCTATAAAAAATCAGTATACACCAACGGTAGATTTTTTTTTATTGAAGCAATAATATCGGGTCACAATATATTAAGGCAGAGAAATCCATTAAATATTTTTATTATTTATTATATTTTTTTATTTTGCGCAAGTTATTAGTAATTAATTTTGCCATTTCTAGACACTACTTAAAATAGCTCTTTATTTAATAAAGGGTTTACTGGAAATTCTAAATACTCAATGTAATAAAACCAGAATGAAAGGCAGTAATAGTATTTTTTTTAATTTAATTGCTCTTCTTTATTCTCTCGATAAAAATTTAACAAAATAAGCACGCAATTTATATTCTAATCCATAAACTTCTTTACAAGCTAGGGCTAAATAGAAGTTATTAGAATGGAACAGATTGAGTATTCTCTCATTTATTATCAGATAACATGAAAATAACTTTACAAACAATTAAAGTAAAAATTATGCAAAACCTCATCAGACTAAGCTTTTTGCTGAGTCTATTCTTTCCATTATTTGGAATGGCTCAAGATTCTAGAACCGTGGACTTAGATGTTCCTTCTATCAAAGATTGGTTAACCAATGCACCTAATGAAAATTCTGCTGCTGCTGCCAATACCGCTATCGTAATCGACTTACCACTTGTAAATGGCGAAAATATCAGTGTAAAAGTGTTGGAATCACCAATGGTTTTCAATAACAAAAGTGGCATTCGTACTTACTCTTTTATTGGATTTGAAGACCCTAGTTATTCGGGCCGTTTGATGGTATCTGATAGAGGATTAGATGTACACATGCTCGCCCCTAATGGGCGGTTCTTGATTGAACCTACTCAGTTTGGTGTAGCAGCTCATACTGTTACTCGAATGACTGGAGAATATCCTCATTTAGCAAATGATGCACTCCGTCCAGATGGCTATGTACATAAGCATGCAGAAGAGGAACAACTTCATGAACATGATGCTACAGCAAGAAATCTTGCTGCTACCCCTTATGACATAGGTGCTCAAATTAGAAAATTTAGGATGCATGTCATTGTAGATAGAGAATATTCTCTCGCTGCTACCAATCTAGCCAATCCAACAAGAGCGCAAGTATTTGCGGCTATTACTGCTGCCGTAAATGCGATGAATGTACTTTATGTAAGGGATATGGCAGTATTATTAACGTTAGATGAAGCTAGCCAAACTATTTATATTGGTGCAAACCCCAATAGTTTTGTTGCACAGGGAGCTGCGCAAATTTGGCATAACGAATCATTAGCACACCATGGTTTTTTAGAAGGTAATTCTACTAGTGATGGGGCAGGTGGAACCAATCCTGTCGTACCAAGAAATAGTTATGATGTAGGTCATTTATTCTCTGGGCGAGTTCAAGCGAATACAGGAGGTGGTGGAGTTGCCTTCTTGGCAGGTGTTTGTACAGATGATCTCGAAAATGGAGGCCCTCTGAAAGCAGGAGCTGGGTCAGGTGTCGAAGACCCAGAAGGATCGAGTTGGGTTGATTTATTAGCTCACGAATTTACCCATCAGTTTAATGCGGATCATACTTGGTCTGGGGATTCTGGTTTTTGTACCTCTAATCAATTTAGCACGGATGGAGGTTCTGCTTATGAGCCTGGAGGAGGCTCTACTATCGTATCTTATGCTACTATTTGCGACGAAGATAATATTCCAAATCAAGGAAATACTAGTTATTATCATACCAATTCTATTAAGCAAGTTGATGATTGGATAGAAGGTGCCGCAACTTGTGAAATCAATGTAGCTTCAGGTAATCAAGTTCCTGACCCAAGTACGGCTACTTCAGGATGTATTGCTAATTATGTAATCCCAATTCGGACCCCATTTTACATTGCTGGATCTGCTACGGATGGGAATACTCCGCTTAGCCAATTAACTTATACTTGGGAGCAGTTTAATAATTCTTTAGATCGCTTTGATCCCATTGATGGTCCTGGATTAAAGAATGGTAATAATTTATATCCAATTTTTCGATCTTTTGCACCTTCGAGTAGTGCAAGCCGTACTTTTCCACAAATCAGTACGCTCCTATCTGGAAAATATAATGGAGATGCACAAAATGCCGCTGCGTTAACTCAAGCTAATTGGCAAGGAGAATTACTGCCTGAAGTCACAGGAAATATTACCATGAGGTTAACAGTTAGAGATAATAACACGACTGCTGGTGGAGTAGAAGTTGAGGATCTAGATATTGCGGTGGCTGGTTCTATGCCTTTTAGTGTAACTTCTCAGAATAGTAGTCCTCCATCGGTTGCTGCAGGAAATACAATGAATGTTACATGGACGCTTGCTGGTACTGATGCCGCACCGTTTAATCATTCAACTGTAACAATTAAACTTTCTGTTGATGGTGGCGAAACATTTCCTTTTAATTTAGGCAGCACTGTAAATGACGGTTCTGAATCAATAACCATTCCTAATGGAATTCCAGGAACTACTAAAGCGAGAATTAGAGTGGAGGCAGGTACAGAATGTTTCTATTTTTTCGACATTAATAATGCTGATTTCACAATAACTAATGTTGGTTGCGCGCCTAATGGTGCTTCTTTTACAGGAAGTAGTGATGTAACAGCGGAAGCTGGAAATGCTTCCCTTGATCTATCTCTAATGCCAGTTTATGGTACTACACTTTCAAGTAAAACAGTTACAACTACAGGTTCTTCTCCCACAGTAGCTTTAACAGTTAATAATGGTAGTGGAAGTTGTCAGAATAATTTTGGACAATCAAATCCTTATGCTATCATTGAGTTTTTTGCACCAGCTACTAACACTTACTCTTTTACGCTTTCAAATGTTACAATACCAACTAGTGTCCTAAATTTATATAATGACCCTTTTTCGAACTCTTCTTCTTGTTCAAATTGGATTGCCTCTTCCACAACTTCTTCTATTGCAGGAGGAGCCCCTATACAAAATGTTAACCTTATTGGTGGTAAAAAATATATTCTAGTTGTATCTGGAGCAGAATTTGGCAGTGGTAATACTGGTTCTGCGACTATCAACTTTTCTCCCGCTGTTGCAGAGGGAGGCGCTCCAAATCCAGGAGCTAATTATACTTATACTTATGCAGCAATTAATTCAAGTAGCGTAATCAGTAAAATAGATGCAGGAGCAGATTTCACTTCCTTAGCTGGTGGTGGAGAAATGTATACTGTCTACGGTTTTTCTGTATTAACTACAGATTTATCGAATTTCATTGCACAAGAAGGCCAAAGCTTCACTAATTTAAGTAATGGTACGTACTGCGCAGGTATTAGTAGCAATACCATCAAATTAACCGTTACAGGTGGCGGCGGCGGCAGTACCGGCCAAGGTGAAGGCACCTGTCTAGCAGGCGACACCGTAGAGCCTTCCGAAATACCAGGATCTGCGGGAACTTATGCCTATAATTCTTCTAGTACACTTGTGACTAGTGGCGAAGTAGAAATAAACAGTGGTTATGACGTAACGTTTACAGCAGGAACTTCTATCACTTTAAATCCAGGTTTTGAGGCCAAGGCAGGAAGTGTTTTCCTTGCTAAGATAGACGATTGTACGCCTGCTTTACAAGAAGAGGAAGAAGTCCTTACTGTTCATAGATACAGTCCTGAAACAGAAGAAGTAATAGCTATAGATACTAAACCAACAGCGGTAACAACCACTGTAGAAACACCTGCTTTCAGCGAATTAGATTTAAAAATTGCGCCTAACCCCGCTAGAGACTTTACTAATTTAACTTTCAATTTAGGAAAGTCGTCAACTGTAAACATGACGATTTACGACATGAGTGGTAGAGCAGTAGAATCTATGATTCAAGGACAAGCTATGAATGCAGGTTGGCATCAAATTCAATATACACCTCAATCAATTAAAGGCGGTATGTATTATGTAGTCTTACAAGCAGATAAAGAAGTCGTTACTAAGAAGATGATTTTAGTACGATAAGCTTACGAAGATAATATTATTTATCTTACTATTTTGATATAGTAAGGTTCATATAAGGGGATTAAAAGAAGGTACTGCACACTTCTCTTAATCCCTTTTTGATTCTCCAACAATAGGCCTGATTCGGTTTAATGTATAGTAGGATCTAAGTTCAAATACTCACAGAAAACGAAGCTATTTACAATAATGGGTAATCATCGTTCCTAATTAATAAACGGAATAACGAGGTGATAAGGCTGTAAGCAAATGAGTATCGCCTTATCCTCCATATCTCATCATCTTATAAACTCACTAACATGACCATTTATCTAATCAGACACGGAGAAGCAGCACAAGCTTGGGATGAAGCGCCTGACCCTGTTTTAAGTACCAACGGGCAACATCAAGCTGTTGCATTGGCAAATGAATACCTTCCAATTGTAATAGGAGCTGATTTCCAATTGGTATCAAGTCCTTTGTTGAGAGCCAAACAAACAGCATTTCCTTTCCAATTGGCATTTGGTAATGCAGCAACAATCAATCGAAATATTGCAGAAATCCCTTCGCCAGGCATTGCTTTAAAGGATAGAAGAAATTGGTTAAAAGCACTTTTTACAAAAAAAATAAATGAGCTAGAACAACCTCAATTAGATTGGCGAAATAATATTATTGAGTCGATTTCAAATATTGAAAAAAATACCCTAATTTTCTCTCATTTCATGACAATTAATGCGATTGTTGGTTGGATAAGAGGAAATGAACAAGTAGTGAGTTATTACCCAAATTATTGTTCAATTACAAAAATCGAAAAAATAGGGAATCAGTTTACCATTAAATCATTGGGAGAAGAATTAACGACGGTCATTCAATAAAATATTAAATTGTTTTATTGCTAAATGGCTATATTGCTATCTTCATAGTACACTAACAATTTAACCATTCAGTCATCAAACAGTTTTCTAAAATCACTTCAAAAAGTCCATTCAGTCAAACGTAGATTCTCTTTCTTTTCCATAATAATTCGTGGGGGAAATAAAATTCGTGGGGAAATCACTGCAAAAACTGCTTAAAATCCGAGCGATGATTTTTCCCAATTGGCAACTGTTTCCCATTCTTCATCAATAAAAAATTACCTTCCACGTAATCAATATATTTCCGATTAATCAAAAAGGATTTATGAATTCTATAAAAGTCATTTTCGGATACTTGCTCTACAAAGCTAGTCAAGGTTCGTGGCGTTAAATGAAACTGGTCTTTTAGCCACACTTTTACATAATTGCCATAGCTTTCAAAATAATAAATCTCTGTTAAATCAATATTAATCAACCGTTTATCTGCTTTAATAAATAATTGGGTTTCTGTAGTGCCAAACTCCTGCTTGGTATCATTTCCTACCGAATTAACTTGCCGTAATTGATACATTTCCTGCGCTTTATTCACCGCCTTCAAAAATCGGTCAAAACGAAAAGGCTTTAATAAATAATCACAAACATCTAGTTCAAAACTCTCCAAAGCATATTCTTGATAGGCAGAGGTAATAATTGCCAAGGGTGGATTTTTCAAAGTCCGCAAAAAATCTAGCCCTTTTATTTTAGGCATATTTATATCCAAAAAAAGTAAGTCTACTGCTTGGTTTTGTAAAACGGTAATCGCTTCAGTCGCCAAATTACATTGCCCCACTATTTCTATAAAAGACACATCTTTGACATATTCTAAAATGACCGTATGTGCTAATGGTTCATCGTCTATAATTAAGGCTTTAAGCGTTATTTGGCTCATACTAATAAATTTACGTTAAATGGATTTGTCCATGTTCTTTAAAATAGGCTAGGCTTTTAAAAGTATGTCGTTCATTTTCTGGTAATGCTGCTATCATTTCTTTATCAACAAACTCGGCAAGCAGTACTTCTTCAGTATCTAAGACTTTAATAGCTCCACTAAATTGATTGCTATAAAACTCTATATTAAAATACTGAACAACATCTTGATTAGGATACTGAACAGTTTCTCTAGTTGGATTAGACCCAATACCAATTACCTGTACCTCTAAAATATCCAATCCTGTTTCTTCTTTGACTTCTCGAATGATACATTCCCGAATCGTTTCCTTTTCCTCTAAACCTCCTGCTGGCAGCCCCCAATTCCCATTATCTTTTCGGCGAATCATCAAAATTTGCCCTTCCTCGTTTTCAACAATAATTCTTGCGCCAGGGTGAATAAATTTTCGGTGTCCAATTAATTTTCTAAGGTTTTGAATATAGTTGTGCATGTAGTACTTTTAAACGGTAAAATCAGGTATACGCAAAGTCGCCTTAAAATGATTGGGCTTTTCCACAATAACTATTTCATGTTGATTCGGAAATCGCAATGCCATTCGTCGCCTTAAGTTTTGCAAACCAATACCCACAGGTGCAGTATTTTTTTCCTCCATAGAATTCTCACAAGTAAACACTAATTGCTGACCATCACTTTTTAAAGCAAGATGCAAAAAACAGTCATTCTCCGCAGGTTCAATCCCATGCTTAAAAGCATTTTCTACAAAAGTGATAAATAGTAAAGGCGGTATGGCTAATTCCTCATTTTCTATCTGTTTATCAAATCGAAAATCTAATTTTTTATGCAAGCGAATTTGCTGTAATTGGATATAATCTTCAATGTATTTAATTTCCTCTTTTAATGACACCGTTTCCTCTTTTCCTTTATAAATCACATAACGCATTAGCTCTGATAATTGCATAATTACCTCAGGTGTTTGTTTGTCTTTGACAATGCTCAAGGCATAGAGGTTATTTAAAGTGTTGAAGAAGAAATGTGGATTGATTTGTTGTTTTAATAAATTGAGTTCGGTAGCCGATTTTTCTTTTTCTAAATTAGCAATTTGACTGCTTTGTTCATACCATTGCATAGCGACAATTACGGGAACACTAAAAAACATAATTAGGAAAGGAACAAAGCCTCTGTCTTTAGCAAATGGACGTGTATTATCTGTAAACAAGTCCACTTGTAGCTCTTGAATAACCGGTAAATATCGAATGAGGCTAACGAATATAGGATAAACTACTAAAATAAATCCTATCATACTAAAACTATAATAAACTAACCCTTTTTTACTTAAAATTTCAGGGATTAAATAGTTTTTATTAACATAATAAAAGGTATAATAACCTAATCCTATCAAAGCCAATTGAAACAGGTTAATAACAAAAAAAGGAATCGCTTTTAGTACAATAAAAACACCTTGGATAGTGTTATCCTCTAACTGTTCAATGGTTGCCCATAACGTAAAAAAACAAACAATCAAACTAGCCAATACCAACATCATTTTATCTAAATCTAGTTGAGCAAACCATCGCCGATTTTTTAACCAAATTATAAAATGAGTATTAAATAAAATGGCTAATTCAGTAGCTAAAATACTAGCGTTAACCGTTAGTAAAAAAGAATAAAAAAAGACAGGTATATCTTCATTGCCATGCAGATAATTATCCGACGGAAACAAATCTGGTAAAAAGCTATTTCTTATCAAAAAAAGAAAAAAAGGGTATCCAATAAACGTAAAGAACCATAACAAACTCAATAACCAAGCAGGTAATTTTTTAGTTAAATATTCTCGAAAAAATGCATATAACAAAACTGGCATATATAAAAATGAGAGCCCACCAGCATAAAATAGGTAATTGCCCCAATCCTCTATAAGCATCGAGTTATTAAGCAAAAAACTAAACAAAAGAAATAAAGTCAGATAAATCCAAACCGTATTGTCAGATAAAAAGGCGGTTATGTTTTTTAAGTATCGATTCATATCACAGTTATTTTTGAATTCGACACCAAATAACAAAAAAAACGGTTGATAAGTGAATTTGACTTACCAACGGCTGTTTTTTCGTGATGAAAGCTGAATTTAATACTTAAAATGAATGCTTCATTTAGCCGATTGAAAGTCTATGAAAAACTATTGAACAGCAAAACTTTAAAAAAGAAGGGACTTAAAGCAAGCTATTACTAAAGCCGCTTCGCCATTTCCAAATCTTGTGCTGCTTCCGCCTGTTTGCCCAATGCCTGATAAGCATTTGCTCGACTATTATATAATCGTTTGTCCGCAGGATTGATTTGTATGGCATTATTATAAGCAGTAATAGCCGATTGGGCATCTCCTGTGTTGCGGTGACTCAAACCCAAAATATACCATTGTTCCGAAGTGCCTGCTTTCATGGAAAAATACTTGGTCAAATCGGGAATTACTTTTGTTAATTGGTTGGTACTATAGTGAATTAAACCTCGATTTAAATAACCATTGGTATTATCCTCGTCTAACTCCAATCCTTTATTAATGTCTTGTAAGGCTTGCGTAAAATTGCTTTGAGCGGCATGCGCTACGCCTCTATTGATGTAAATTTCTCCAATGGGATTAAGCAGGTTAATACCAATATTATATTTCTCAATAGCTGATTGAATCTGCCCTTTATCAAATAAGGTTTTGCCCCAACTATTATAAATAGTCATTTTCTCTGGTTCAATCGTTACTGCCTTTTCATAATCTCTTAAGGCTAAATCCAGTTGTTTCGTATCTTGGTAATAATCCGCTCTATTTATCCAAGGGGTAATGGCTCTTTCATCATAATTTATAGCGGATGTCCAAAGCCTTTCGCCGTTTTGCCAGATTTTGTTTTGTTGCCAAGTCATATAGACAAAAAGGAATAAATAAGCGCCCATCCCAATTGGTAAAAAAGTAGCTAATGATTTATTCGCCATGCCTTTTTCATAGGCGTAAGCCAATCCTATAAATAATCCCAAATAAGGAATATAGGTAAATCGGTCTGCTAAAAAACCTTGCCCCGCCCCAATGATTTGCAGCATAAAAAATACATTAACGGTAAAAAAGGCAAAAGCAAAAACTAATACCCGATACCCTTTCGTAAACGCATAAAATAAACCGCCTACTAATCCTATTGAGACTGCCGTTCCCGCATAAAATTGCCAACCTAAACTAGAAGGATAAGCATAAAGCGGAGACATGGCATAAGGATAAATAAATTTTGCCAAATAAATCAGGTAAGAATAACCACCTATAAATAATCTATCTATAAAAGTAAACGTCGCAATTTCTTCTAAAGACCCTTCATTGGATAATAGAAATATCCCCAATATTCCCACAAATATAGACAACAAGAAATAAGGGATTTTTTCTAGTATCAACTGCCAATTTATCGGTCGCTTAAACCAATAATCTATGGCTAAAAAAGAAAGCGGTAAAGCAACTGCCTGTATTTTTGAAAATAAGGACAAGACAAATAGAAGGATAATTGACGCATATATTTTTTTATTACTTCTACCTGTATTAAGATAGCGAATGTATTGAAAAATAGCCCCTAAATAAAAAGCACCAAACAGCACATCTTTTCGCTCTGTAATCCAAGCCACCGATTCTACTCTCATTGGATGAATGCCAAATAATACCGCAACAATCGCTGCTGCTATCGGCGATAAATTTAATAATAAGGCAATCCGATAAACTAAAAAGACACAGACCAAATGTAGTAAAACATTATTGAGGTGAAAAATCATTGGATTCAAGCCAAAAATAGCTTTCTCTACCGCAAAGGTCAGTATCGTTAGTGGATTATAATTACCAATGACGGTGCTAGAAAAAATGCCTTGGACACTCTGCCAATCAAAGGTTTGCAAATGTGGGTTTTCCAAAATATTTATCGGGTCATCCCAATTCACAAAATCGTATTGCAAAGTCGTACTAAATAAACCTCCCGTAAAAACTAGAATGCCTAAGATTGGTAATAATAATTGTCGATTATTCCAAAATCCTTTTTTTGTAGCGTCCTTTCTTACTGCCTTTTGTTTTTTAGATTTCACTTTCTTTGTGGCCATTTTTTCTTATAACTTTTCGATGAGGGGAATTGGTTGTGCTACTAAGAATACGGATTGGCTTGGGAATAAGATGCTACTATAGATGTTTTTCTGTAGTGCCAAGCTCTGCTTCGTGTATCATATCTCGGATGGTGAATACCACAGATGAAAAGTCAATGGGTTTTGGCAACGGATGAATGGCAACGGATTTTTTCATCCTGTTAATCCTGCAAAATCATGTCATCCTGTAGCTTACCACGGTTTTATAGCCTTTCACCATTTAAAATAGATAAAAATAGACTTTCCGCTTAGCTTTGTAGCATAGAAATCACTCGACGAATTTTGCATCAAACGTCTCCCATAATTTGGAGTTATCAGATACGTTTACTCAATTCAATCGTCTTTAAAAAACAAAGTATGAATTTAAGTATTTCCAATCTCACCAAAGTTTATAATAATGGCGTAAAAGCCGTAGATAATTTAAATCTTGAAATCGGTAAGGGCATGTTCGGTTTATTAGGTCCTAATGGTGCGGGTAAATCGACCTTGATGCGGACTATTTCAACTTTACAAAGTGCAGATTCTGGTAGCATTACGTTTAAAGGGATTGATGTGTTTAAAGACCAAATGAGCCTAAGAAAAATATTGGGTTATTTACCACAAGAATTTGGGGTTTATCCCAAAGAATCGGCGGAAAGTTTGTTGGATTATTTTGCTACTTTAAAAGGGGTAGCTTCCAAAACAGCCCGAAAAAAACTAATTCAAGAAGTCTTAGAATTAACCAATTTATGGGAAGTACGCAAAAAGCATGTAAGTGGGTATTCGGGTGGTATGAAACAACGCTTTGGGATTGCGCAATTATTATTGAATAATCCGCAATTGATTATTGTTGATGAACCAACGGCTGGATTAGACCCTTCGGAAAGGAATCGTTTTTTGAATATTCTGAGAGAAGTTGGTACACATAATACGGTTATTTTCTCTACACATATTGTCGATGATGTAAAAGAACTTTGTGCAGATTTGGCAATTATGAACGAAGGAAGGGTGTTAAAACAAATGACACCAATGGCAGCTACCAAAGAAATTGAGGGGCAGATTTGGACAAAGAATGTAAGTCGAGCTGATTTAGAACAGGCAGAAGCGCAATTTGAAGTTTTGTCTTCTAGTTATAATCAGGATAATTCGATTAATATTCGAGTGCATGCCAAAACCCAGCCTGCTAATGACTTTGTAGGTGTTGAACCGAATTTGGAAGATGTTTATTTTATTGCTTTGAAGGAAGATTTGGGTTAATTAGAAGGTCTGAATAACTCTGGTAAAAAGTCTTTAAAACTAATTTAGGTAGCTTTATTGATTTAGAAATATTACTTTAATTAATATTAAATATATAAGTCATTGTAAATCTGATTTTTTTAGTTAAAACTGTTAACTAATGGAAAATAAGTCGACCAATAATAGGAACTACAATATATAAGAGGCAACTTGGAACACCTCATTATTGCTTTCATTAAATAAGCAACCTTTCTTCCCACACTAATACCTACATTTCTAAATCGAGTTTAAAAAGTATTGTCCTCAGGACAACTGCTACTTCATTTCATATATTAAACAAACAGTATGATTATCGTACCAATTTATTCTAATTTTCAAGCAAAATTAGGGGAATTTTCAGCTCCATCTATAGTAAAAAAAATAGCTGTGCTTTCTTTATTTGCGTTAAGTTTTACAGGCATTTTTGCACAAAATTGTACCATTAATTCAGATTTAGTAACCGTTGATGGTTGGTCTACTTTAAAAACGGAAACTGATTTTGGTGGCTCTACTTTTATAGCTTGTGAGACAGGCGTACTTACGGCTATTACTTTAAAAGTTCACGAAGAATCTACCTTCCAACCCAATGCAACCTTATTTTTGGAAATAGGCGTAGGAGATGCGACTAATAATGAACTAAGCAAAGCTGATTACCAACAACAAACAGCTATTTCTGGAGCGGGCGCAAGCACGACTATCCAATTAGCTAAACCATTTTTAGTAAAAAAAGGAGAAACCTATACTTGGTATCTACAAAAAGATGTTACCGCAGGCGTATTGATTCAAGCGGCTACCATTGAACCCAATAATACCTATCTTGAGGGCGGAACTTGGTACAATAACGCCATGTACGCAACGATGGATAATGTCTTTTCTGTTGAAATTGAAGGAGATAAATAAGGATAGAGCGTCAACTAATAAATTGATAAAATCCGTTGGGAAATTCAATCCGTTGGGAGATACATTCCTTTAAACCCCAACGGATTGAATTTCCCAACGGATTTAGACCTTGAATTTGTTATTTTCTCGTCGGATGACTATCGTCGTCCGACGAGAAAATCATTTTACCGCCATCACTCGAATCCGCTTATAATCTGCCACCCATTGACCATCTACAAAATGAGTCGGCTTTAAAACTCTCTCTATCTCTTCTAGAATAGCTTCTTTTTCTATAGCCGAAATGCCTGTGAAAAAAATTTCGCAAAACATCAACAACCAGTCTTTTAACCCATTTTCTCCTTTTAAGGGCGTTGGTCTATCAAAATGTTCTGCTCGGACGACTCTAAAACCCTGTTGTTCTAATAAAGTCGCATATTCACCAATAGAAGGATAATACCAAAAAGAGATATTGGCATTTTCCGCATAGCCTCTTTTTTGTAGCGCCATTTTTAAAGCCGTCCATATTTGTTGGATATTATCTTTGCCGCCAAATTCTACGACGATTCGCCCTCCTTTTTTCAAAGACTGATACATACTCGCAATCGCCTTTTCTTTTTCAGACACCCAATGTAAAACGGCGTTAGAAAAGATGGCATCGAATTCATTGGAAAAGGGTAAATTTCTAGCATCTGCTTGCTGAAATTCAATCGTTGGAAATTTCGCTTTTGCTGTCGCAATCATCTCCGCAGAACTATCTACTCCTAGTACTTTTGCGCCTGTTGCTTGTATTTTGGGTGTTAAATCTCCTGTTCCACAGCCTAAATCGAGAATATGTTCCCCAACTTTTGGTTGTAACCAAGAAAAAATACCTTCGCCAAATTTAGCCACAAAATCATGACTGGCATCATATAAATTAGCATTCCAATGTTGACTCATTTTTTTTGTATTTGTATTCGAGTTGCGGGTTGCGAGTTACGTGTTACGGGTTGTATACGATTTCCCTTAAAATTTGAAGAAGCAGTTAATTATTTAATATTTTGCACTAAAGTCCTACTCCTTTTGAACTCGCATCTCGCAACTCGCAACTCGAATAATTTAGCAGTTTGCAGAAGAGATTGATAATAAAAATACTTACCAAATATTTCTTTGCTCCAATCCCTCTGCGCACCGCCTAATTAATAAATACAAAATTAACCCATTGATACATGACTTAAAAATACTTATTTTAGCAATCATTAATACTTTTAAAGTATCATAAACTATGGAAATTCGACATCTTAAATATTTCATGGCAGTTGCGGAAGAACTGAATTTCACAAAAGCAGCAGAGAAATTGTACATTTCTCAACCACCATTAAGTCGGCAAATCAAAGAGTTGGAAGCAGAATTAAATGCTCGCTTGTTTGATAGAAATAATAAAAGAGTCGTGTTAACGGATGCAGGACGGTATTTTAAAAAAGAAGTAACTGCCTTATTACAGCAGTTAGAAAAAATAAAAATTACGACCCAAAAAATTGCGCAACATACGAGCGGAGAATTTAGAATTGGCTACATTAGTTCTACTTTTTCGGGAACGATTGCGGCTTTATTGGCGCATCTAACCGCACTTTATCCCTATGTCAATTTCAAATTATTTGAGCTGCCAACCATCAAACAAATTATCGCCTTGGAAGAAGGAAATTTAGATTTAGGTATTTTACGTGGGCCACTCATTTCTCCAAAAATTGAAACGATTCGCTGGTTTAAAGAGGGTTATTCCTTAGTTTATAATCCACAATTGCAAACCATTGATAAAGAATCAGCCATAAGCAACTTATCGAAAGCTACTTTTGTCTTTTTTAATAAAAATTATGCCCCTCAATATTATCAATCCCTTTTGGAAATTTGCGCTAAATATGGGTTTGTTCCAAATGTAGTTCATGAGGCTAATAATATCAATTCTATTATTCAATTGGTCAAAAAAGGTTTGGGTATTTCGATTTTGCCTGCTTCTATTGCAGAAAATTATAATTATGCGGAAGTTCATTTTTATCCTTTATCCAAAATTGATTTATTTACAGAAGTTTTATTGACGATTCCAAAAGGAGCACCTTCAGAAATTACACAAGTTGCGATGAAGGAATTATTGGCATTGAAAAGGTAAACACCAAGCTTAATTTTTTCATTTCATTTATTCTACTTAACTTGTTTTTTTAAGAATGAAACATAAACAACCAACATTACTTCGTGAGAGAAATTTATTTTAGCTTTTATCATGTCATTATCTTTATCTGTACCTTTCAGGGTTTCCTGTTAGCTTATATATTTCTGTTCAATAAAAAATTTAGAAAAAAGTCAAGTATCGCTTTATCCATTGGTTTAGTAGCTTTGTCCATTGCGGGTTTATGGGAAATTATCCAAGACCTCGAATTAAATAAACAATATACTTTATTAGGTTATTTGCCTATTTCTAATCTTTCTCTAGGTGCCATCAGCTTATATTATTTCGTTGCTTTTTTACTAAATCGAACCTATAAATTTAGCAAAAAAGATTATCTATTTATTGCACCTTTTGTGTTCATTTTTTTGGTAAAACTTATTTTTTATAGTATCGATTTAGCACATCCATCTTTTTTAGCAAAACATCAATATATAGATAATTTTTTTAATATTCTTACCAACTACTTACCCATTTTCTATATGGTTTGGGTTATCCAATCTTTATTAAAAAAAATCAATCACTACCATGAACAACTATTTAATAATTTTTCGGAGACAGAAGGAAAAGACCTCTATTGGCTTAAAAATCTTCTTTATTTTTTAATTGTGTTTACTATTAGCTGGTTCTTGGTTACAAGCATTCATAACTACCCTAAAAAAGGGTAATTGTTGTAAAAGTCTTGTTTAGCGAAA
>JAFMDF010000590.1 GCA_017857395.1 Bacteroidota bacterium
AATCGAAAAAGTAGACGCCATTTCATTATTCCGATATAAGGTAGCTGTATAAGGTGGATTACCATTGGTCAAATCTATAGAGACTATGCCTAGTTCATTTCCGATGATAGTATTATTTTGAGTAACGTTACAGCTTAAATTGAGCGGTGGATTTCCTAAAACCATTCCACTTGTAACGCTTTGACAACCAACTGCATCTGTTGCAGTAACTGTGTATGTGCTAGGTGCCAAATTACTGATACTTGCAGTTGTAGCCCCATTACTCCATGAATAAGAGATTGGCTCAATTCCCATGTTATTGGAGACTGCTGTTAAGGTATTATTATTAATAGCACAAGCAGTATTAATATCGCCTACAGTTACCTCAAATAAGCAAGTAACCACCCCAATTTGAAAAGTATTAGTACCTGTACAACCAGCATTATCAGTTACCAGAAGGGAATAATTACCTGCTTTGAAAGAATTAGCAATAGTAAAATTGAGGGGATTGAGTAGGTCATCCAAAGCGGTAACTTGTTCGCTAGTTTGGGTATTAATAATCACTAAATCAAAAGGCCTAATCCCCCCAGAAATGGTGAAATTAACACCTCCGTCACTTGTTTGGAAATTAGTCGCTTCCGATGTTGAATTAATAGAAACACCCACACTTGTAGCACTCAGAGCAGTGATTGTCGCTGCATCATTGGAGGTACAACCAGCATTATCGGTTACGATTACGGAATAATTTCCAGGCATAACGTTACTTAAAATAGGAGTTGTTGCACCAGTACTCCAAAGATAGGTTAGAGGAGCAACACCATTTGCAGAGACTGCACTTAAAACACCTAAATCACTAGCACAATTTACTGTATTATTTGCTACCGAAACACCTAAAGCACAATTGGTCAACCCAATAGTAAAAGTACAAGATTGTATTTCATTCTGCCCCATTACTTCAATCCGATAAGTCCCTCCTCTTATTTGATTTAATGTTACGGTAGTATTTGTTATGGAAATCATACCATTATCAATTACATTATCAGCAGCATCAAATACTTGGAAAGTAAAAGGCGCAACTCCAGAGCTAATCGTAAAAATACCGATTCCATCTGTGCTATTTTCGTTAGTTGCTGGCTGCATTTGGCTACAACTCAGCGACAAAGCAAAGATTGATTTATTAGCGAAACTTAAATAGCTGATAGTGCATAATAAAAGACCAATTATAAAGATGGATTTAGTTCTTTTTTGATGTAAGCAATGACCTTGGTTAAACATGTTCTGGGGTTTATATAAATAAATTAAACAGAAGTATTTTGACACAATTGAACATATTACCTTTAACATTCTTGCTGTTAATAACATATTTTATAAGGCAAATTACTTGCCACCTTTGTGGTTGTATATTGTTCGGATTCATCTCCTAATTTCACTTTCTTAATCATGGCTACCACACCTAGAATTACCTTATCAATAATAAACAAAGAACGACAATAAATATGGAAATACTGCTAAGTAATTAGCGATACTTTCTTAATGAAATCAGTTTCAATAACATTATCATGATTTTTGTAATAAGCAAGTAGTTCTGGATGAACAAATTTTTATAAAAAAATGATTATTATTCGTTAATAGGTTAGGAACGTTAGATAAAGTGACTTATATACCGTTCTTACCTTCTTTTTGAAGGTCATGAAATGTATGTTTTATAGATTTTTTAATTTATTTTAAATTTCTTTCAATCATGAGTTTTATCAAAGCAGAGTGGAGAAAATTAGCCATCGCCAATTATGCCGTAGATGCAGCTGTTCTAAAACCCTATTTACCAGCCAAAACGGAATTAGATAAATGGAATGACACCGTTTATATAAGCCTAGTCGGGTTTATGTTTGTAAATACTAAAGTATTAGGGCTAAAAATTCCATTTCATACCAATTTTGAAGAAGCGAATTTACGATTTTATGTGCGTCATAAAGATGGGAATGAATGGAAAAGAGGCGTGGTATTTATAAAAGAGATTGTTCCTCGATATGCCATTACTTTCGTGGCGAATAATCTGTATAAAGAGCATTATCAAACTTTGCCCATGCGGCATCTTTGGAAAGTTAAAGATAAAACCAGATTGACCCAATACGAATGGAAATGCAATAATCAATGGCAATCTTTTTCTGTAGAAAGTACCATCGAATCAGAACCTATTCCACAAAACTCTGAAACGGAATTTATCACCGAACATTATTGGGGCTATACCAAAATTAATCCGACCAAAACTTTTGAATATGAAGTAACGCATCCAAAATGGGAAGCTTACCCTGTTCACAAATATAATATTGAGGTAGATTTTGGCTTGACTTATGGCCCCGAGTTTCAATTCCTAAATGAATTACAACCGAAATCTGTGATGTTGGCAGAAGGTTCGTTGATTACGGTAGAAAATAAGCGGGAACTTTAATTTTATAGGACTTTAGATTCTTTGGTTAAAAATTGATGAAAAGAAGGCACTATTTTACTGATGCTATTTGAATTTATAAATGTATAAAAATCCGTTGTTGAAAAGCACTTGATAACAACGGATTAAGTAAACAACGGATTTTATTTTTTTATTAGTTGAACGCTCTATTTTATCCTAAATTCAACAACAATAATTTTCCAAATGTTGCTTTTTAAAAGCTTGTAAGGATTTACAATTGTCCTTTATCACAAAATCAAGAATCTGTCCATCTGCCCTTGTTTCTAAATGACAACAGCTCTCAATTTCTTTCCGCAATAAATTTTTAGCCCGCTGAATTCTACTTTTAGTTGCACTTAAGCCAAGATTAAGTTGTTCCGCTATCTCTGCTTGTTTTAAGCCATCAAAGACATGCATTTTGAGCGGAACGGCATATTTAGTGGGGAGAAAACTGATAAGTGGTTCCATAAAAACGGCTAAATCTGACCAAACAGATGGATGGTCAGACTTAGGTAAATCAATATTAATAAAAGCTTTTTTTTGTTGGCTTTTATGATAATCAATTATGGCATGATGCGCAATTTGAAAAAGCCAAGACCGAATGTTTTTTACTTCTCTATTTTTAAAACAAGCTTTATAACGCTAGGTTCGTTTAAAATTTGATAAGAAAATAGAATTAAGCTGTGCTATA
>JAFMDF010000591.1 GCA_017857395.1 Bacteroidota bacterium
GGCAGTGGGCAGTAGTACACGTTGCCTAATATTAATGATAAAGGGCATCGCCCTGGCACTGTCTGTAGGAATTTGGAAAAACCCTCAAAAATTTCAAAGGTGCGTAGCTTCGGCACGTTAAGCATAGCGTGTCGGAACGATACTCCTTTGAAAATTAATTCCCCGTATTTATCTATCCCGTTTGATGAAGGGATTCCGAAGCTATGTCCTTTATTTTTTGGTTAATATTTCAATTTTAATAGTTACTGGACAATTTTAGCGTAAATTTCAATAAAAATCATCAAGTAATGGGAAGTTACTTGATGATACTACCGATTATTCAGACTTCAAAGCTTTAATAGGATTCGCCAAAGCAGCTCGAATCGCCTGATAACTCACCGTCAAAAAGGCAATTAATATCGCTATAAAGCCTGCCACCGCAAATACTTGCCATTGAATATCTATCCTAAATTCAAAATTATTAAGCCATTCAGTCATAAACATCCATGCTAAAGGACCTGCTAATACTAAAGCAACTACAACCAATTGAAGAAAATCTTTGGATAATAATCCGACTATTCCTGTTACACTTGCCCCTAATACTTTTCTAATGCCAATCTCTTTAATTCGTTGGTTCGCAGCATGCGTCGCTAAACCAAATAAGCCCAAACAAGAGATTAGAATGGCTAGTAAACCAAAGCCTTTACAAGTGGCAGACATTCGAGCATCGTCTTCATAAAATTGAGCTATATTTTCGTCAAAGAAATTACCTACAAAAACTTGTTCTGGTAAGATATTATCGTACGTATTTTGAATGGCGACAATGGTCGCTTTAAAATTTTCAGGTTTAATTTTCACGCCTGCTTCCCAGTAATATTGCTTTCGGGTCGTCATCATTAAAGGCTGATGCTCATTATGCAATGAATGGGTATGAAAATCTTCTACGACGCCTACAATTGGAATATTTTTTCCTCGCCCCATTCGAATATTTTGCCCAATCGCCTCATTTGGATTCGTTACGCCTAATTTTCTAAGCGTAGTCATATTGACCACACAATTTTTTGTTGTATCCGATGCTGTTAACCACTCCCCTGCTAAGAGTCGTAAACCATAAGTCTTCGCATAATCTTCATCCGTAAATTTGGAAGCAATATGAAACTCCGCATCTTCTGGGCGGGTGCTATAGGCAAAATTAGAAAACCAAGTATTCCCCGAAAGTGGTTGGTCACTATTAAAACTAACGGTTTCTACATTAGGTATTTGCAATAGACTCTGCTTAAGCGCATTTTGCCTATTTACCGTCGCCTCATCTCCATTGAACCTAAAAGTATAGACTAAATCTTTGGCAAAACCTAAATCTTTAGACCGCATATAATCCAATTGGTTAATCGTAATAATAGCACCGATAATCAAAGCCTGCGCAATCACAAACTGAGCAATGACTAAACCTTTACGCAAGGACAGTCCACCACCAGACTCTCTGGACACACTGCTTTTCAAGGCTTCTACAGGTCTATATTGAGATAATTTAAGCGCTGGATAAATACCAGATAAAAGGGTAACAACTATGGTGGTAATCGTTAAGAAACTTAATACTTTAGGGTCTAATAAAAATGGAATCTCATCTGGCACATCTGATACGTATTTTAATAAAGGAGAAGCAACCGTCGCTAAATTTGCGCCTAAAACAACAGCAATCAGAACAATTAAGCCTGTCTCTGTCATAAATTGTCCAATTAAATCTATTGGTCGGCTGCCTAAAGTCTTTCTAACCCCAACCTCTTTAGCTCTTAAAGTTGCTTGTGCTGTTGCTAAATTGATAAAATTAAAACAGGCGATAATTAGAATTAATAAACCAATAAATCCTAATACTTGCAGTCTATTTTTGCTGACCAAATGTGTTCCAGAATGTCCGTAACGCTCATCATAATGTAAATCTGCCAAAGATTGAAGATGGTGAATTCGTCGTTGATTCCCTTCTTCATCCGTATATTCTTTTGCGCCAATGGTCGCCAATATTTTTTCTGCTGCCTCCCATTGGTTTTTATCTTCCAAACGAGCATAAAATTGATTATTAGAACTACAACTTCCCCAGCCGCCGCTATAAAAAAACAAATCTGCGTTCTTTTCTACTGTTGGATAAGAGATTAAATAAGGAAAAGAAAAATCACAATTGCTCGGTAAGTCTGCTGCTACACCCGTCACTTTCACTTCCACTAAGTTATCAATTAAGACGGTTTGTCCAATGGCATTTTTCCAATTATCAAAACATTTTTCTGCCCATGTTTGCGTTAAGATAATGGTATTTGGTTCCACCAAAGCCGTTTCTCGTTCTCCTGCCAATAATTCAAAATCAAAAACTTGTAAAAATTCCGCATCTACGAACATCGCTGTTTCCCCTTCTGCTACATTAAACTTTTTCAATGGCGCTCCACCTAATGGATTTGGCACCGTTATATTCGACCAAGACTCATGAATTCTAGCACTTGCCGCAAACTGACTAACATCAGATTGCATTATTTTCATGGCAGGTAAAGCTATGCAATAGCTCTCGCCATCTCCCTCTTCAGCTTGTGGATCATTTGAAACGACTCTAACTATCTTATCATAATTAGCAAAATCTTTATTAAAACTCAATTCATAATTAACTATTCGGAAAATAAGCAAGGCCGCAGCCACTCCAACGGTTAATCCTAGAATATTAATAAAAGTATATAAGCGATTTTTCTTTAAAGTTCTAATAGCAATTTTAAAAGTATTCCAATGCATATTAAATTTTTAGTTGATTTGTCGAATGAAAAAATTTAATTATCTTTCTATCTTACTAAGCATATTTCAACAGGTATGCCAAAATCATAACTCGCTATTAATCAAAATATTACACAACATTAGTTTCTATTTTCCTATATTTTTATGTCCGAAAATGGTCAGTCTATGTTCACTTTAGGACATTTTTTTTAAAAAGCTGCTGCAACTATTCTAAAACAGCGTGGTCTTACTTTTTGAATTACAATAAAACAAGATTTTGGATTTACGTATCGGCGAATTCATTCGCCGCAAAATTTTGTCTACTATATTTCGCTAGGTTCGCTCAAATTTTTGATTAATACATAAATTACACGAAATAATAT
>JAFMDF010000027.1 GCA_017857395.1 Bacteroidota bacterium
ATTTGAAATTCCAGACTTTTCAAATTCACAAAACTTGAGTGTTCAGAGTATAGATGCTTTATAATTTTGTTAAAACTTACCCATCGCCTCATTAAAAATAACCGCTAATAGTATTTGTCCAACAGCGCCTAAAGTCCGTTTATTAATATTTTCCATATTATCATTCGTCGTATGCCAATGTTTCACAAAAACAGGGCTAGTATTACCAGGAGTGTTAATAATGTCAATCATTTTAATACCTGCTATGGTGTTTACCATAACGTGATCATCTAAAATTCCTGTTACTATTTCATCCGTAAAATAATTGCTATGCCCCATTTCTCTCGCTAGTTTCCAAACTTTATTGACAATTTTAGGTGCGTATTTCATAGAAGTATCATCTTTTCTAAAGCGTGGATTTTTAGCGCCTACCATATCTAGCAAAATCCCATACTTTGGTTTATATCCACTAACATGTAAGTTTCTAGCCCAATGTTGCGAACCTAAAGCCCAGGAATAACTATTTCCAGGATTGGGATCACCATAATCTTCTGCATCAAACAAGACAATATCAACGCCCATATAATCAGGTAACGTGGATAGATGTTTAGAAATTTCTAATAGCACGCCTACTCCACTTGCCCCATCATCCGCAGCATCTACTGGCAAATTTTGCTTAGTCGCATCAGGGTCATTATCTGTAATATGGCGAGAATCCCAATGTGCTGCTAAAACAATTCGCTTTTTCGCACTTGGATTATATTGTCCAATAATGTTGGTGCCATTTAAGATCGTTCCCGTATAAGCTTTTGCTTGAAAATCTTGTTCGATTACCGTTGCCCCATGCGCTTTTAATTGACTAGCTAACCATTCTTTTGTTGCTTTGTGTGCTGGAGTATTTGGCACTCTTGGTCCAAATTCTACTTGTTTAGCCACAAAATTATAGGCCGCTTCTCGGTCGAATTTAGGAATAGGGATTTTTTTCATTGCTACTTTTGGTGAAGCAGTTGTTGTGGTCTGTTTACTGTCTTCTTGACAGGCTGCAAAAAATAAAACGAGTATTAATAAAAAAGGTAGTTGCTTCATTATAAAAAGGTAGTACAGGTTTTAATCCGTATTTATAAATTTTTACAGCCTAAAATTGTATTGATTACGCATAAGCTTTTCCGATTCATTGAATTTTTTTTTGGCAGGAATTAGGAGCTTTAGCTTCGACACTGTCTGTAGATTTAGTGATTCCTTTAGCCTTCAGAGGGGCGTTAGCCTTGACACCCTCTAAATTGCGATGTCGGAGCGATACTCCTTTAGGAATTTTATCGGATATTCAATATTTCTACAGACGGGGTCAGGGCTAAAGCCCTTAATCTTCCCAATTTCAAAATTATGGATAATCAGCACGACAAAAGTCTGTGGTTCATTATGAACTGCGAAAATACTATTTCTAAATGCAGGATAATATAAAAAGAGGAGGATTAACATGAATTTAAGCCTATTTTTTAGGGCTTAGTGTAAAAGACACACTAAAAATTTTTAGTCTATTAAAAAAAAAGTAGATTTGTTATTCTTACATACTTCTAAGTCCTCTTTTTCTAAAAGGTAGTTCGCCAACCAACTACTCCTTAATTTTATTGTATGAAACTAGTAACAAAAATCACCGCCATCTTTGCCATGCTTCTTTTGTGGCAATGTACTTCCGACACCGTACCAACTATTGAACGCCCTCATAGTCCTTGGGTTTTCCGTTCGGTCTTAGACCAACAACCAAGAATGATAACGCTGGCTTTGCACGATGAGATATGGGCAACTTATAGCACCCAAAATGCTGCTCTGTCCAAAGTATGGTCGGGAAGTGTAGATTTAGATGGCGCTGTTTATACCACCGCACATGGCCCACAACCAACAAGTGTTGGCGATGCTTGGTTGGTTAGCGAACATCCAACGCCTTGGCAAGTGAGTCAAGGAGGTAAAGAGATAGCAACTAAAGTCCAGTATAAAGGTCATCAAATTAAAAATGGACAGGCTATTTTAAAATATGAATTGGCTTTAGCCGATGGACAAAAAATTCAGATTACGGAGCAACCAGAAGCTAAAATTTCTGAAACGGGTTTAGCTAGTTTCGAAAGAGTTTTTACGACTTCCAATGTACCTGATGGGGTAACCGTAGCATTAAAAACAAATGTAAGTTCCGTTGTTGCTAAAGAAAAAATTACTAGCAATGGTGATTTCAAGGTTACCAATACCAAACCTAGAACGGCTAAAAATTTGACGGCTGTAGATGTTGATGGTTTATTAACTTTAAATAATAATGAGCCTACTTCTTTTACTTGTGCTTTTGTGAAAGCGCCTTTAATTGCCAATACTAATAAGGTTGCCGATGAAGACGAGGAAGAAAAACCATTAGGTGCAAGATTAATTGCTCGGAGTGATTGTAAAACTTGTCATAATACTTATGTAAAAACAGTTGGGCCTGCTTATCTAGAAGTTGCTAAAAAATATAGAAATACAAGGGAGAATACAACGATGTTAGTCAGTAAAGTCAAAAATGGCGGCGCTGGAAATTGGGGGGAAGCAGCCATGAGTGCGCATCCAGATTTAGACGAAGTGGACATTAAAAACATGGTTAGTTATATCATGGATTTGGACAAGGCAGACGAAGCCAATCAACAAGCAATGGCAGCGACCAATTTAGAAGATGTTGATTTGATTGCAGGGGATGAAAGCATCGTTCCAGCTGATATGAATTTAGGGGCAATTGGAAACGTTTTTATTTTTGAAGGAGACAAAAGCAAACTGGCAGATATTAATTGGAAAGCAAAACCAGATTTTACTTTTGTCTTACCAACTATTGATGCGGAAGGCGATGATTTTGGCCCATTACAAGACCATTTTGCTATCTCGGCAGAAGGCTATATTAAAATTCCTAGCGGCGCTAATTTTGTTTTTCGCTTAATGAGTGATGATGGTTCTCGCTTATTAATTGACGGCAATGAAGTCATTAATCACGATGGATTACACGGGGCAGATGCCAAAGATGGCGAAGTGGCTTTAGCAGAAGGCTATCATCCATTTCGGTTAGAGTATTTTGAAAATGGAGGCGGACAAGCGATTATTCTAAAATGGCGGTCTTTTGCAGATGGCGAATTTGTGGTCGTTCCGACGACTGCCTTTGCTCATAAAAAAGCAGACGCTCCTGATGTTCCAGTTCGATTGGTGAATAATATGGTGATTCCTGGAGACAAATCGCCTTTAAAAGAAGTGCACCCAAGTTACGATTTAAGTCAAGCTCGTCCAGCAACCTTTTTACCTAAAGTTGGTGGATTAGATGTTTTTCCAGATGGCCGATTAGCAGTTAGTACTTGGGATTCGGAAGGGGCAGTTTATATCGTGGAAAATGCAGATTCAGGCGACCCTGATAAAATGACAGCAACTAAAATTGCCACAGGTTTAGCCGAACCATTAGGCTTAAAAATTGTAGATGATGAGATTTACATCATGCAAAAACAAGAATTGACCAAGTTAGTCGACAATGATAAAGATGGACTAATTGACGAATTCCAAACAGTTTGTAATGCATGGGATGTCACGGCTAACTTCCATGAATTTGGTTTTGGTTTAGCTTATAAAGATGGGTATTTCTATGCCACTTTAGCCACAGGTATTTTGCCCGGTGGCGCAAGTGCTTTGAATCAACCAAAACACCGAGGAAGTGCGGTGAAAATTTCTATAGAAACAGGCGAAATTGAATTTGTCGCCAATGGATTAAGAACACCGAATGGCATTGGAATCGGTGTCGATGAAGAAATTTTTATTGCCGATAATCAAGGAGATTGGTTGCCATCAAGTAAAATTGTGCATGTGAGCAAAGATGCTTGGTTTGGTTCTCGTTCTGTTGATTTTGATGGGACTGCTAATTTAAAAGAAAAATTACCCGTTGTTTGGTTGCCACAAGATGAAATTGGTAATTCCCCAACCACGCCTTCTTATATTAATGACGGCCCTTATAAAGGTCAATTGATTCATGGGGAATTAACCCACGGTGGTATCAAAAGAGATTTTATAGAAAAAGTAAATGGCGAATACCAAGGTTGTGTTTTCCGTTTTATTCAAGGGTTAGAAGCAGGCGTCAATCGTTTGGTTTGGGCGCCTGATGGTGCTTTGTATATCGGCGGTGTGGGTTCTACAGGAAACTGGCGACAAAATGATAAATTATTTTATGGTTTGCAACGACTAAAATATAATGGCAAATCTACCTTTGAAATGTTAGCTGTTCGAGCTAAAACGAATGGAGTAGAAATTGAATTCACCGAAGCATTACAAGAAGGACAAGGTTGGAATAAAGCAGATTATGATATTCAACAATGGCGCTATGAACCAACTGCTAATTATGGTGGGCCAAAATTGGATTTAACGCAATTGAATGTTTTATCCGTCAATGTATCGGATGATAGAAAAAAGGTCTTTTTAGAATTAGCAGGCATGAAAGAAAATCATCTAGTTTATGTGCATTTATTAAATCCTTATGTAAGTGCCGAAGGACATGGTTTATGGACACAGGAGGCTTGGTATACCATGAATCAAATTCCAGCAAATTCCCTTGGTATTAAAACCACTCAAAAAGGACAAGTTGCACCGAATACCTTAACTGCTACTGAAAAAGCAGCAGGTTGGCAATTATTATTTGATGGTAAAACAACTGATGGTTGGCGGAATTTCAAAAAGGAAACGATTGGCGCAAGCTGGAAAGTAAAAGATGACGCATTATTTTTAGATTCTCAACAAAAAGCAGATGGCGGTTGGCAAGCTAAAGATGGTGGTGATATTATCACAGCTGAACAATACGAAAATTATGAATTGCGACTTGAATGGAAAATTGCCAACTGTGGCAATAGCGGTATCATCTTTAATGTAGTGGAAGGAGCAGAAAATGAGTATGTTTGGCATACTGGTCCAGAGATGCAAGTCTTGGATAATGCTTGTCATCCAGACGCACAAATTGAAACCCACCGAGCAGGTGATTTATACGATATGATTGCGTGTAAATACGAAACGGTTAAAGCCGCAGGCGAATGGAATCAAGTTCGTTTAGTTATCAATAATGGTAAAACGGAACATTGGCTGAATGGCAAGAAATTAGTGGAATATGAAATGTTTACCGAGGAATGGACAAAAATGATTGCCAATAGTAAATTTAAAGACATGCCTGATTTTGGAAAGGCTCGGAAAGGACATATTGCTTTGCAAGACCATGGAGATAAGGTTTATTTTCGGAGTATTAAGATTAAGGAGTTGTAATAGTTTAGACCTTGGATGTTTTGAAAACATCCAAGGTCTTTTTCCTACAACCCATGCTTATCCAACAAATAAACCAAAGTAGTCATAGAAGCCGCCCCCAACTCCAACTCCCGCTGATTCACGGCCTCAATTCTATCTGCTGCTGTATGATGATAATCAAAATAGCGTTGCGAATCAGGTCTAAAACCAAACAATAAACCTTTCTGGCTTTTCAAGCGAGAAATATCCGCACCAGAACCACCCTTTTCTAAAAACAAACCATAAGGCTCCACTAACGGCAGCCATTCCACTACTTTCTGAAATTTTTCCACAAAAATAGATTCATGCCCATCTGCCGTAAATCCTCTTGGCGTAAAACCGCCCGCATCTGATTCTATTGCCCCTAAATGGTATTCTCCTTTTTTATTAGATTCCTCCATATAAGCAATCGCCCCGCCTTGTCCATTTTCCTCATTCATAAATAAGACACAACGAATCGTTCTTTTTGGTTGATAGTTTAAGCGTTTTAAAATTTGAATCACATCCATTGCATGCACACAACCTGCACCATCATCATGTGCGCCTTGTCCAACATCCCAAGAATCTAAATGGCCGCCGACTAGGATAATTTCATCAGGATGCGTACTGCCTTTAATTTCGCCGATGACATTATAAGAAGGTTTATCGCCCATCATGCCACAGTTCGTTTTGACATAGACACTCGCCTTTCCCTTTTTAAGAATAGTACTCAACTTTTCTGCATCATTCGTACTAATCGCCAAACCAGGAATTTTAGTAGTTCCTTCTTCATAAACCAAAGTTCCTGTATGTGGGAAGTCATCTAACTTAGTTGTCATTGATCGAACCAAGACGGCAACTGCCCCAAATTTTGCAGCTTTAGAAGCACCAAAAACTCGTTGGTCAACTGCACCACCATAAGCATTAAAAGTCCGAATCTGTTTTGGGTTCATTGGGCGATTATAAAAGATAATTTTTCCTTTGACTCCCGCTTCTCCTAATTTTTCTACTGCTTCTAAACTTTGTACTTCTATCACTTCGGCAATAATACCCTCGTCATCTGTTCCGATAGAATTTCCTAATGCCAAGGCATTTAAGTCCATTGAACCTAAAGCAGAATTGGTAACTCGTACCGTTTCTTTATCGCCTCTATTCCAATGCGGCACCACACAAGGTTGTAACCAAACTTTATCCATTCCAAGCGTATCTAAAACCTGTTTGGTATATTCTACTGCTGCCATAGATTGAGGCGAACCAGCCAATCGACCACCAATTTTAGTCGTCAAATGCGTCAACCAATCATAGCATTGCCCATTGGTTAGGGCTTGGTCATAAATTTGGCGTATAAATAAGGCGTCTTGATTTTCTTCTTGTGAAAAACTATTCAAAGAAATAGCGAATAAAAAGCAAATTGTTAAAAGAAATGGTCGTTTCATTATAAATATTTTAGCAAAAATGGTCAAAATTAGTAATTTTATTAAAAATAGATTAGAAAAGGTGAAAAATCAGCAAAAATTAACCTTTTTAAAATTCAGAAATTAAATCTAAAAAAATAGGTTAAATTAAAATTAAATATTGTCATTTTATAAAATGCTTAATAAAGTTCTAAAATCAAGAATAGGTACCCCTTAGTGTAAGAGTTACACTAAAAAGAAGCCCTGATAAATTAGAATATTATTGCTTTTTGAATTATTTTTGTATTAGAAATAAAGATAAATACAACTTTTTTAGTTGTCAAAATATAAAAAATTAATTTGGTTTTATTTGGTTAGGGCTGAGGTAGTGTCAAGAACACTACCTCTTTTTTTGTTTATAACCTTTCACTTTCCTATTTTTCTTCCGTAAGTTTACCTTATATCATTTTTGCTCTAAACCTATTTATATGCTTACCGAAATTAAAAAACATTTATCCAAAGACCCAATCCTACAACCACTCATCAAAAATATCATTTTAAAAGAAAGAGCAGCACAAAAAAGTGTCTACGAAGCATTAATTCGGTCAATTGTTTTTCAGCAATTATCTGGTAAAGCAGCAGGAACTATTCACCAACGATTTTTAGCCTTATTCGATGATAATTTTCCTGACCCAAAAAGAATCCAAGCAATTGCGCCAGAAATATTAAGAGCAGCAGGTTTATCTCGCCAAAAAGCAGGCTATATTAAAAATGTTGCTGACTTTTTTATAGAAAATCAATTGATTGAAAAAGATTGGTCAATGGAAAATGATGAAGCGATTATCCAACAGTTAACTCAAATCAAGGGCGTCGGTCAATGGACGGTCGAAATGATTTTGATGTTTACTTTAAAACGAATGGATGTTTTACCATTAGATGATTTAGTCATCAAAAATTCCATGGTAGAAATGTATCAAGTAACCGAGAAAGGGCGTGCTTTAAAAAAGAAGTTACTGGAAATCGCTGAACCTTGGCGACCTTATCGGACAGCAGCAAGTTTGTATTTATGGCAATGGCAGGATACCGTAGTCTAGCATAATCTTGCATCTCTAATCTCTATTCTCTACTCTCTCTTCTGTCTTTTTCTATTTATCTGCACATCAATCGCCATATCCTCACAACGAATCTCGTATTCCTTTTCGGGCTGTGTATAGACATTAATACTTTGATGCGTCGTCGCAAAAGTATGCTGTTCAATATAAGCTATTTGCCCAAATAATTTTTCTTCAATATCATCACTTGCCCATTTTTGCGTTACCCCGGCTAAGTAATAATCAATGATTTTTTCCAAGCGATTAATTTGATATAAATTTTCTCGATTCGGCGTATGTTCATCTGGTACTAATAAAATCAAATAATCTCTCGCTCGACTCACCGCTACATTTAAAATGTTTTGCCGATTTAAAAACATATTCGGACTTTTGCTAATATTCAAAGGTGGATTCAGTAAATTGATAATAATATCACATTCATCTCCTTGAAAACTATGAATGGTCCCACAATTAATTTTTAACATAGGTCGAAAAATATGCTGGGCGGCAATGATTTTATCCACCAACATCGCCTGTGCTTTATAAGGACAAATAACTCCGATATTCCAACCTTTATTATCTGGGTTTTCTTTGATATTATTTTCATAAATCTGTTCGGCTAAATACTTAACTATTTCTGCGGTTAATAAGGCAGAATAAATATGGTAATGACTGGAATTGAGTTTCTGCGGACGTAATAAAGTTTCTAATTTAATAACTGGAAATCGAATAATATTAACTTCTTTTAAAGGGATTTTTTTGATTTTTAAAGGTCGTCTATCTTTAGGTAATCGGTGATGACGCAATTTTCCATCATACGCCAAGTGACTATAAATATACCCCAAAGTGGCAATGCTTCTATACTGTGTAATCAGGTTATGGACGGGGAACGGGTACGGTTCTAGTTGTTCCTTTTGCAATTCAGGATTAAAGCTTTGCAGATTAACCATGGTGTAAATATTCTGCCCTTTCCACTCTTCGGCAAAAACGATGGGTTCAATTTGAAATGGGTCACCTGCAATAATAATTTCTGTTTTAGGTTGTTGGTGAATAATAAAAGTTATCATCGCCAAACTTATCATCGAAGCTTCATCCACTAAAATGACATCCCAGTCCATATTTTTCAACTGATATTCCCAACGCCCTGAATTAAAACCGTCATAAGGAAATCGAGTCGCTGTTGTAACCGCACAAAAATGTTGCTTGTCGCTAATATCAAAAGTACCATCTCTTAATAAACCTGCATTTTCTACTACGCTATCGCCCGATGTGCCAAAACGATACAACCAAAATGGCGTTTCAGGCAAAATATCTAGTACTTTTCTCACCAGTACATCTGCTGATTTATTGGTAGGCGTTAACACTAAAATTTTCAATTGCTTTTCGCCTAGCATCGCTGGCATTATTTCTTCTCTAGCTAAGTAAGTTGTTTTCCCTGTTCCTGGAGGGCCAAAAATAAAGCGAATGTTTTTCGGTAATAAAGCTTTTAAATTATCTTCATTTTCAAAAGGAAGTGCATGAAAAGATTTCAATAATTCTTCTAAGGTAAAAATGGTATTTTGAACTTCTAAAACAGCTCCTCTGATTTTCTTAAAATCAATGCCTTCGATTTCTTCGGGAGATTTTAATTTAGCTCGTAGCGAAAAATCTTTGATACTCACTACTTCCACCGCAATCGTTCTACGTTCTTCTTCCAACTGTAATTTCAGCTTTATATCCCCCATATTTTCAATAGTCATCGGAATATAACGAATAGGTTTTCGCAGCGTAATTGTTTTGGAAGTCCCTTTTTCTTTTTCTACTTTTTCAAAAAAAATGCTAATACTCTTATCCTTATCCGTTTGGTCAAAAGCCAATAAATATTCTAGTTCCAATAAAGCTTTAAACCACGCAAAAGAATAAGAAGGTGCTTCTTTTATAATTGCTTTTAACTGCTCGATTTTCATCAATTCCTCAATCTGGTCTTCTAGTTCATTTTCTAATTTTTGGCGCAATTCTTTTTGCTTTT
Organism: Bacteroidota bacterium; assembly: GCA_017857395.1. Taxonomy (GTDB): domain Bacteria; phylum Bacteroidota; class Bacteroidia; order Chitinophagales; family Saprospiraceae; genus JAFMDF01. The sequence continues at coordinate 9,762 of JAFMDF010000027.1, forward strand.
CCAATAATTCTTCTGAAGACAAAAAAGCAGGATTAAATTCATCGGTATCTTTAGGAACGATTGGTTTGGGTATTTTTTTCTTAGCGCTTCGATTAATTTTCTCGTTTATTTTTTCTTCTTTTTGATGTTGCCATTGCTGAAATTTAGCGACATCTTCCAATTTCAATCCTTTCTCCAGTAATTGCCGACCGAGTTCAATCGCTTTTCGTTCTTCTGGTGTTAAAACGTTTAGTCGTTTTTCAGTCGATTCAGCAAACAATAATTCCACTAAAGGGGCATCTATTTGGGCATCATAGTCAGGATATAATTTTTCTTTTTTAAGATTAGCCACACTTGTTAAATCACCCACTTCATTCAATATCCAATCATAGTTTTTTAAAATTTTTAGCCAAAAAGCATCCGTTTCAACCTCATGCGTATCTTGCCATTCATAGCGATAAATAGCTTTCAAAGGAATGTCGGAAGCTGTGGTTAAAATTTGCGTCAAAACTTTCCATAATAAAATAGATTGTGGATAATCAAAATACTCTTTATTTAAAAAATCAATCAAACCATCAATACCAAAATCGACCGTCTCTTCCCACATTGGATAACTCGCCCCAGGTGTCTTTTGCTGCATTAATTCTTTCTTCTCTGCTTCTTCTAGCGTCTCGTCCATAGGAACAAAGCGAGGTAGTTTAGCTACACCCATTTTCTCAAAAAAGCTAACTACTTTTTTTTGTCCTATGGCTACAATTAAATCTCCATAAAGCAACTCAACAGGCAACCATAAAATTTCCTCATTTCCAGCAAAAAACTCCGTCAATAATTCATTTTCAACATAGACTTGATTCGGGCAAGCAGGAATAATACTTCCATCTTCATTCGATACCGCTTGCAAAATGGGTAGCGTGCTTAATTGCGCTTCCAATTTTTTTGCCTCTTCTGCATTACATTGCCAATAATGGGTAATAATTTTTTCTAGTTCTTCCAAAGAAGGTAAAATATCGGTCTTTGTCTTTTGGGCTTCAATAAACTTTGGTAGGATATAATTTTCTAATTCATCTCGAAGAATTGGCGTACTTAATCCTATATTTTCTAAAAAAGACTTTGCTGATTCGTTTTCAACAATGATTTGCTTGACGGTCGGATAATCCGTTTTTAATTTAGTTGGAATATAGGCATTTGGTGTACCATCTGCTAAATTAAAAGGCGTTACCATTTTACCGTTTTCCAATCGAATAATTGGCTTTTGTTTGACGGGTGCTTTATTACCCGACCAAAGCGAGCGATGATGTTGTAAAAGTTCTATGTAAAAATAAATCAACCATTCTTCGCTTTGTGCTTCTAAAAAATGAATGTCCAATAAGCGCAAAACAGCTTCCCAATTTAGAATTGGCGAAATGGTTTTTCCAATTAGATTATCCGTTAATAATTGGCGAATGAATTGACCTAAAGTTGACTGCGCAGTCAATTCTCGAAAAACCCAATTAGCAGCCTCATTTTTCGTTAAATTCCTTAATTGTTCAATGGTCAGTAATTGACGTAAGGATTGACTTTCGGCTAAGAAGGCATTCTCTAAAGTGGTGTGTCCATCCTCAATAGGAAAAATAGCTTGATTAGGTTGGGTTAAAAAAAGATATAGTTGTTGATGAAAAGGTAGGAAAAACTGTCCAGTTTCTCCTTTGAATAGCATCGCATCAATCGGTAAAGTTTGAAAAAAGTCAGTCGTTAACAAACCCAATTCCTTAACAATTGAAAAACTCTGCGTCAATAAAAGGGCTAATTTTTGTATCAATTCCTTATTCCAAGATTCATCCAATTTAATACCTTCTCGACTATCGGTTAATAAAAAAGGCGCATGGATTAAAAATTGTAAATTGGTCGGTACTCTTGTTGGAAAAAAACAATGGGCAGCAAAGTTTTTAGCAGAAATAATCTGACGATTTTCATCTTGCAAAAAAACCAAACTGTATTTTAATTTAGAAGCTACTTCTCGCTGAGTAAGTTGTAAAAGTGATTGCGTTTCTAATTTATGCCCAACCTTTTTATGACATTTTATTTGTTGAATTTTAATAGCTTCGCTTTCTGAGTCGCTACTTATATCTTTTCTATAAAATCCTGAAACTTGCGTCGTTTCCCATTTAATTTCTTGTAAATGATTCAGAAAAAGTAAGGGAAATTTCAGGGCTTGCAGTCGAGTTTGAATTTCTTTTCGAGCAACTTCTGACGATTTATCAGGATGATTAAAAGGAAAGAAAAATAATGTTTCTTTCGCATGTTCTTTCATTGGATGCTGCGGATCCTCCAATAATTCAGGTACAATCAAATCTCGAATACAGAAACTTACATTAGGGTCGTAAATATGTGGAGTCGTCGTGTATTGAAAAACAGATTTAAAACCAACCCCAAATTTTCCAATCTTATAAGTGTTCTCTTTTTTAGAAGAATCGCCGATGGAGGTTATCCCATTAATATGTCCTGTTGGCGTTTGGTTCGGTGCCGTTACGGTAAATGGAACATTGCCATTATGAATAAAATACAAACCTTCTTCTCTCAATTTAAATCGGACATACGTCGCATTGACATCATCAGCATTTTGCAATAACTCATAGACAAAATGTGCCTTTTCAGAATATTTTTCAATGATACTTTCTCGGATACCTCGCATGGAGGTTTTGTTCAACAAGCGGAGGCTGTCTTTGCGGTCGGCGGTGAGTTGCTTAAAGTATTTTAGGTCGATTTTACTTAATGCCATTTACAAATTTAATTGCTTTAATCTTTTCTTTAAATAAGCTTGCGAAATATGCTGTTGTAACAAGCTATTATCTCCTTCTAAGTTATTCAAAAATAATAAAAAGTCTTGTTCATCAGATGTTAAAGCAGGAATAATAGATAACTCATTTTTAGCTATAGAACTAGCAAATGCTTGATGTTTATCAAAAGTAATTTTATCCATCAAAAGAGGCTGTATTAGTGGAAAAGATTGACGCAAATCACTTAATGTTTGAAAACTTTTAATCGTTATGTCTCCCCATAAATAAATCGTTTTTTCTATCACCCAATTTAACTCACTCAACATTTTTAAAGTTGACGATTCTCCATAAATAATCAGGCTTTCTGGATGATTGGGAAAGCGCAAAAAATTTAATACATCCGTACAAATAAAAATGGTTTTGACTTTGGGCGATTGTTTTTTCCAAGCACTTAAAGGTAAACTAACATCATTGATAGACCAGTCTTTAAAAATTGCTTCATCTAATGTCCTTATGCGAATTACAGGTTCTGCATACAACAAACCAAAGCGTTTTTCAAAAATATTTTCTTGACGATCAATTGCAGTCTGATGTAAAATTGCATTTAAAACTTCGGTTAAAATCGCCGTATTATTTTCAATAAAGGTAATCGGAATATCCAAAGGCAAAGCACGGGCATATAATTTGGGCTGGGGGTTATCTAAAAAATATTGTCCTACTTTTAAAATAGTTTCCCAATCCACTAAATGCTTAATTACTTTTAAGGGATTTTCTTGCATCCAAGGTAAAATAGCAGGCAATAATTTCTGGCTTTTCATGGCCACTTTCCGAAAGGCTAAAAACTCTTGTTCCTTCTCAATAAATTTCACATAATCTTCTACATTTTCAAAATAGATTTCATCAGGCATCGAAATTTCTCCAGCATGTCGAGTTTGGACTGCCTTTAATGTTACCGTATATCCATAGCCCTTTTTATTTTTTGCCCCTTCCAATAATCTTTTTAGGGCAGGAAATAATTCATCCATTGGTTGGCTTGCCTTGCCTTTGTTGCCTTTGATTGGAAGTGGGAAGAAATGAGTTCTAGTTAAGACAGCGGAGAGGAAGGCTTTGTAGTGACGGAGGGCTTTTTTTTGTATATTTTGTGGTGTTATCATAGTTACCGATTCCAAAAATATTCTCCATACAAATCCACCGCAGCTTTAGTTTGCTCACTTTCTCCATCATTTGCGGTTAATTCGCAAAGCGGAAAAATGTATTGCCTTCGTCCTATTCTACACTTCATTAATAAACCATAATGGTCATCAAAATTATCAATTTTTAGGACTTTCACCTTATCCCTATCCTCATATTTTTGATATTCATCCTCATAAGTTGCCATAAAGGGAAAGTCAATTTCTGCTTCTAAATAATCCCAGAAACCGACTCCTTCTTGAATTTCTTCTATTAATTCCGCCTTATCTCCAAAAATCTCTACCCTGTCCCATTTCTCCCCTAATTTCCTCACCGCCTTAATAACATCAGCAGGTGTATCTCTAGCAACACATATTTCTAAATCTTTCGGCTCAATATTATAAGTCAAATAATCACAACCTCCATCGATGGCACTTCGAATATAAGTAGTTGGCAAGTTTTGTAAACTCACACTATCCCATTCGATATTGACCAAGTTACTAGCCAAATATTCTTTTATTCTTCCAATGAACCCATCCAATTCCATCCCCGTATCAGGATCTATAATCCCTTCTTTTATTTTAATAGAATCTCCTACTTTCATAGATTCAAATTTAGTTTTTTAAACTATCATTTTATTCTTCCCCTTCCCGAAAATCCTTCTTCTTCTGTTCATAAATATCCATCGGCATATCAAACACCTCCGAATTTTTCTTTTCCTTATTCTGCACATAATGCACCGCATGAATATACGGTTCAGCCAAATTGATTTTATCAAGCGGTGTAACCACCATCAATTGCAAATTCAATTGTTTGAATAATTCCATCGCATAAACAGAGTTTTCAGGATCCACCTTACTAAACGCTTCATCGACAACCGCAAAACGGAAAGATTTTCGACGACTATTTTGACTACGAATTCCAAATTGATAAGCAATGGCAGAAGCTAAAATCGTATAAGCTAATTTCGCTTTTTCTCCACCCGATAAACTCTGACTATCCACATAATATTGTCGTTGACTATCATCGGCACGATACCGTTCAATGGCCGCAAATTCCAACCAATTTCTAACATCCGTTACTTTTTTCCGCCAAGGTTCATTATCGGTTAATTCTTCAATAATTTTTCTAATGCGTTTAAAACTCTTTTCTAATTCGATTTCATCTCCTTGAATCAACTTCGCAGGGTCAGGCATCGCATCTTTAAGCATTTCTTTGAATTCCCTGACCGCAATATCTCTAGTTTTATGAATATCTAGTTGAATATAGGTTTTTGGATTGCTATTAAAGTGGATGTCTTTGAGAGAAGAATTAATTTCTTCGACACTTTCCAAAATGGTTACCTCTTTATTTTCCAAAGAAGTTTTAAAGTTAGCAATATCGAAAATCAAGCGTTCATTCAACCAATCTTTAAATCGCTTCTGGTATTTCGGCAAGTCTTCTTGTCGAATTTTATCATACATCGCCTTAAATTCAGGCAAGTATTTATTATCAGGTTGAAAATTAATCGTATCTGCTGTCCAGTTGGGATATTTTTCTAACACCTTTTGGGTGGGCGTAATAAACCGCTGCATTGCCAAAGACAAACGTTTTTCTACCTTACTCAATTCTCTTGTCTTATCCATTCGCTGCTGCCCAATATCCTTATTAATTTTATTTTCAGTCTTGCCAATCGTAGAAACAATTAGGTTTTCTTCTGCTACTAATTCGTCTAACCTTGCTTGAAAAGGGGAAAAAGAAGCGTTCGTTAATTGACCTAATATATCCTCGGTTTCTTTTAATTGTTGTTGATAACTATCGAAACGATTTTGCAAAGTACTTTTCTGTTCAATCAAGCGGTCTCTATCCGTATCTAAACCTTCAATCTGACGAATTAATCCTTGCAACTGTTTTTCTAGCTCTTGCAATTGATTAGAACTATTGACTAAGGTTTCTTTTTCTGATTGATACTGTTTGACGTTTTTTTGTGCTGTTTTCCAATCAATTTCTCCAAACTGTTCAAAGCCGATAAAACGAGTTAGTTGGTCTTTTCGTTGAGTTGTTCGTTGTCGATGTTGCTTATTATTTTTTAAAGTTTGCTGAATTTGATTAATCTCCTTGCTAATAGTCGAAAGTTCTGCTTTTAGTGCATTGACTGAAGCTTTATTATCCCACCCTAAAATATGCCAACTGGTGTTTTTATTTTCCACACTATCATCTCGTTCAAAATGCGCATGGTTTTTAATCGTACCTCTTCCCGTTACACTTTGGGCATGTTGACCTAATTGGCTATACCCTTTTTCTGTCATAAAATTATAGGAATTGGCAATCGTATATTCCAACCAATTGGTAAAAGCATGATTTTGCTTAATTTCTAGTTTTTGTAGGATACTTTTTTTAGCAGTTTTCACTTTATCAAAAGGTAAATCGCCTACTTTTCTAAAAGTAATTTTACCATTTAACTTTCCTTTATGCACATAAGTCAACACCGCTTCAAAATGCGCTTCGGGTACTAAAAGCGTCATACCTAATGGGCGAAGGACTTGTTCAATTGGTGTTTCCCATTCTTTTTCGGCAGCTTTAATCTTTATTAATTCAGCGGCAAAAGGTAAAGTCGATTCCGCAAGGTCTAGTTTTTCTAAAATGGTGGCTCGAATCCGCACTTGTTCTAATGGAATTCGATTCGTTCTTTTCTGTAGAGAAATTAATTCTTCTTCCAAGTCTTCCTCTTTGCCTTTTAAAGCATTTAATTGTATTTGAATGTCTACTTCATCTCCTCGTAATTCCTCCAAAGTCCCTTGCAATTGAGTAATTTCTCCTTTGCTATCGTTTAGTGCTTTGTAGAACGTTTTTTCATTCGGATCAATTTTAAAACCTAGCGGGTCGGCTAATTGATTATAGCGATTGGCTCGATTTTTTTGCTGCTCTTGTTCCCGTTGTACTTGCTGAATTTGTTTGTCCAAATTCTGCACTTGCTCATACACTTTATCCGTACTAATCGCCACTTGTAAATCTGTCCGCTGATTATTTTGTCGAGCAATTTCTTGGCGAATATCTACTAATTGATTTTCTCGTTTGATAATGTCATTTTTCAACGATTTCAGCGATTCATTCAATAAAGCTTTTTTCTTTTTAGCAAAAAAGGGAGGGATGCTTTCTTGTAGCTGAATGAGGTGTTCGACTTCTTTTTCTAATTTATGAAAAGCAGCGCCATTTTCCACAATCGGTTCTAATAAATTCGCTTGTTCTCTCGCTTTTTCAATAGATTGATGGGCACTTAATAAATTTTCGTAATGCTCCCGTAAGTTAATAAACTCTCCTTCTGCATCGTGTTCTTCCAGCATATTAGTCCGAATAAAAGCATTCAAATTGCCCAATACTTTTATCCCTACCGTTTGTGCAAACAAGCTCAACGCCTTCTCTGATTTCAACCCAAATCGCTTAGAGAAATCTTGTTGGTATTTGGTAAAACTATCAAACGATTCCGCTTCCGTAGTTTTCTTCAATCGCTTTTTCCAAACACCACCTGTATCTAGTGGAATAAAATGTTCTTCTACCGTCAAAGCAGTTGGCGCTATAAAATAAGCCTTCTTCAAATCATTATTAGAAAACCAAAATACTTGTGCTAAAGAACAATAATCTTTCGTTGCTGGATTATAAAACACGCCTAGTAAAATGGAAAAATCGTCTTTAGTTCTAAGGTGCTTAGTTTTAGCTGCTAAGCCACTTTCACTTTGTACAGTTACATAAGCGCCTAAAGTATATGTTTTTTCGTTCCGTTCTCGCTTACTCGTCGTACCCGAAGATTGATTGTAATGCCTTTTCCCAGGTGGTACTAAAAGGGTAATAATCGCATCCACTAAAGTCGTTTTCCCAGAACCATTTGCCCCTGTTAATAATGAATTTTTACAATTGGGTTTTAATCGCCAAATTTTCTGGTCAAAAGTCCCCCAATTAAAAATTTCTATGTATTGTAAACGGTAACCTCCTGTTTCTTTCGTGCCGTTTTTGCTGCTCATATTTGTTTAATTTTAGTAATGCGCTTTTGATAAATTTATTTGGCTACTTTTTATTTCTACTTAATCCAAATATCGTTTTCGCTTGTTCTTTTATCATGAATCTTTTTACTGCTTTCTCATCATCCATATCGACTCCTGCATTTATAGCTTTCATTATTAAAGTTTTAGCTGGCCCCCAAGTTGAACTATCTTGAGAGTTTTCTACAATTTTATCTTTCACTTTAATAACTAATTGTTGTAAAGATTTCGTACCTACATATCGCCGCTCCTGCAAGAACTTAAAGTAAGCTAAAAGCACATCTCCATAAACTGCAAACACTTCTTTTTCTGCACTAATTTTGGTAGGCACATAATGAAGTAAGACTTCTTTTACAGAAAGTAAATTCCACTTTTGTGGAATTCGTCCTTGATAGTCATACATATAATTTAAAAAGGTATCCAGAATAAAATCAGTATGCTTTCGATGTTTTTTACTCATGCTTTTATAAGCATTATCTCGTTGAAAATGCCTTACCCATTTAGAATAATCTCTCCTAAATTTTGGAATACCATTTTCTGCATCTATTTTTTCTATAAGTAAATCTTGTACCTTTTCGACCTCTTTTTCTTCATCCCTTGGTTCACTAATTTCTATATCTTTAAATGGTACATATAAAATATGTGGATCCTCTTCTCTCTCAACATATACATCAAGGATTTCTTTAGTAAGTCCTTTTAATGTAATAGAATCCAGTTCTAATTCTACCTCAGTTTCATGTATTTCAAATATTCTTCCACGCCAATCACTTATATCAGCATCTAGCAAATCATGTTTGGTGCCTTTTTTTAATTTGACAACATCTCCTAGTTTAAAATCAGGTCTAAGAATAGGTTTCCTTTTTTTCCAAAACATATTTTTCAATTTATAGGACGAGTTTTACTACAATTATTGAGATTAGTCTTAATCAATAATTAATGAACCAATCAACTAAGCCCCTTTCAACTTTGCCTTAATCTCCTCTAATTTCTCATTATTAATTTTCGCCTTAATAATTCGACGCACCTCAAAAGTTTTGACATGTTCTTCGTAGCCTTTGACGTCTCGTTCTTTTAAAAAACCTAATTTGACAACTGCATTAATATACACGTCAAATCGGTCTAATAATTTGACTTTATCCGCTTTATCTTCAAAAAATAATTCAATCCGCTCTTTGAGGTCTTTATTGGTAATAAAAAGCGTTCGAGAATCTGTATTTTGTACATCAAATTCTTCTAAAGCTTCTCGGATAACCACTAATAAAAGGGACACTTCGTAGGACAAAGGCATCCGACTTGCCAACCTTGGTACTTTCTGTCCGTCCATTTCATCAGGCTGACTAATGAAGGCAAATCCATCTTGTTCATTCAGCATTAATTCGACACCAATCGTTGCAAAATACGCCCTAATTGGTCGTTGATAAGTGATGAGGTCTTGCCAAGTTTTTCGGTCTTCGTCATAGATGACGTTTTGGAATAACTTCACAAGAAGTGGGGCGTAAGGTGGTAATTTAGTAGTATCTTCCATTTTATATTTTTGTCTATTTCGTAGCTTGGACATTCTTGTCCGAGTAAATCTCGTTATGCTGCTCAGACAAGAATGTCCAAGCTACGGTACTTATATTTTATCTCACATAAATTACTTGCGGCAAATGAATTTCTTTTTTAGCAGAAGCTATGTCCTCGGCTAAAATCCACGGAATCGATTCTTTTTTATCGTCTCTAATTAAATGTTTTTTGGAAGTAGCGGCAATAGAAAAATAAGTCAATACTTCTGCCAAACCATTTTGAATAGGATATTTTCGCACCACTTCTGAAAGGGTAATTTCTTGATTATTTTTCAACAACTCGGTAATATTGGTTTCTAGTTGTTGCCTATCCATTTCAAATTGGTCGAATAAGACACCTAGGTTTGCAGACGCTAATTGGGTGCTACCAATTTCTGTAGGTTGATTTTTAAAAGTCGCTCTTTGTGGCGGATTGCCAATTGGTCGGTCAAAAGACATATCTATTTCTGGCAAGCCTTCGATATAAATAAAATCTTTTTTACCGTGCAATTTACCGATTTTACTAACGGCTAAATTTTTAATCTCTCGAATAATTTCGATAGCTCTTCTCCGTTCTACTAAACTTTGTTCTGCTAAAATTCGACTTAATTTCTCTGCCAGTAAATGGTTACTATCAATAACTTTTTGACCTGCATTATGTAGGTAAATTTTTATCTTTCTTAAAAAATTATCGGCGTAATCAATATTCTTTTCCTTTAACAATTTATAAGTATAATGAATCATTTCCATCAATTCATCTTGCTTAGTATCTGCAATTAAAAATTGCCAAAAGGCATAAAAACTCTTGCCTTGGTCAGAGCCTTTCAGTTGTTCCGTTGCATCTAAAGTATAACCTAAAATCTGTCCTCTATTAACCCCTTCTTTTGTTTGTTGGCGATAAATGTTCAAACTGATATCCTTAAAATTATGCTCTACTTCTTTGAAATCTGACAGTAATTCTCTGGCCGTTTTGGTAATATTATAAAACCGTTCTTTGATTTGCGTATCATTGAAAGTCTCCACCGTACCAGATTTTTTAATAGCATTAATCTCTCTCGTCAAGGCTTTCTTTTTCTTTTCTAATTCCTTAATTCTTCGCTTTGGGTCAGCCGAGGTATTATCAATTAATTCCCGCAATTGACGATAAATATTCAAAAAACGAGATTCTGTACCGACAAACTCTCGCTTCTGTAAATTTTCCATCCATTGAAAAGCCTTTTCTGTATGGGTCGTTAATTCGACGATAGGTTCTCCCTCATCATTTGGGTAGCGCTTTAAAAACCGATGGTCTTCGTTGCACCAATTATCCAAAAATTTTCGAGCCATGACTAAGGAATCTTTCCCTTCAATCTCCATCAATTCTTGGTCTTCCAAGGCTTCAATATATTCTGCTAAGTGACTGATTAATTCGTAGGCAGGCAAAGTAATCCGATTATTTGCTTTAAACTCTTCGTAGAGAAAACTAATAATTAAAGGAGCATTTTTAGAACGCAATAACTTAACCGCAGGCGAAAAAGACAAGAGTCTTTTTATCTCTTCATGTTGCATTATGAGTGTACTTTTCTCTGGAGAAATTAGAAAAGCCATAAAATTAACCGAATTCTTTTTACCCATCAAAGTTTAAGTCAAATTTATTCTCCACATATATTTTTTAAACCGTACAAAATCTCATTTATCCGTTATTAGGTCTTACTGCAAAAGGTGTCGGACACTTTGAATTAATAAAATACAAATATTTTAATGATTAAAATCGAATCATTCATATATAATAAGTGTCCGACACCTGTCTCAATTACTTCTAGTTTTTGAGTTTGAGTTTGAAGTTGAGTTTGAGCATTCCCCCTTAATCCTTTCATAATTCAATCCTTGTCTCTACCTTTGAGCAAAATATAAAAGCAATGGAATTAGAATGGTATCATTACGGCATCGCCATTTTTGGAGGTTTTGCAGCAGGCGTTATTAATACATTAGCGGGAAGTGGTTCAGCAATTACGTTGACTATTTTGACAGAATTACTAGGTCTGCCAGGAAATATGGCAAATGGTACTAATAGAGTTGGCGTCTTAACCGCTGGTTTAGCAGGTACTTATGCTTTTCACAAGCATGGAAAACTTGACATGATGAAAAGCAGCCGGTATACAGTTCCTACGATTATTGGTGCAATAGCAGGTATTTTTTTAGCAGTTTGGGTCAGTAATGAGCAATTTAAAACCGTTTTTCAATATTTGATGATTTTAATGTTATTCGTTATTCTAATCAAACCCAAAAGATGGTTACAAGAAACGAATGAATTAGAAGGATTATCTCTCTGGATTGTTATTCCTGTTTTTTTAGCCTTAGGCTTTTATGGAGGATTTATTCAAATGGGGATGGGTGTTTTTTATTTAGCCTCCATGGTTTTAATTGCCAAGTATAATATTATTGACGGAAATGCCGTCAAGACTTTCGTCGTAGCAGTTTATACCATTATAGCCGTCGCTATTTTTCAATACAAAGGATTAATTGATTGGCAATTAGGAGGTATTCTAGCAATTGGGCAAACGGCTGGTGGTTGGTTAACTGCTACTTATGCTTCTAAATATAAAAATGCAGGTGTTTGGGCGTATCGCTTATTAGTCGTCGTCGTTATTTGGGCGATATTGAAATTATTTGGTGTCTTTTAGTACCATCGAATTCATTCGACCTGTACAGATAAAATGAGTAGCATTTTAGTATCTCAATTTTGTGTTATTTTTGACCTCAGAGAGGTCGAATATTAAAAACGAACGAAATTTACTAAATGCGACCTCTCTGAGGTCGTAAAAATTGCCTTTTCTAACATTTCCTAAAGACTTTTGACCTCTCTGAGGTCATTCGATAGTATAATTTTTAAGCCTTTTTTTATCTGTACCATCGAATTCATTCGACGATAATAGATAAGTACTGTTTCTAGAGGTCGAATGAATTCGACGGTACTAAAGAATTACTCTTTTAGAGGACTGTGTGGGTCAATATTTTCTGGATTAACCCCATCTGGTTTCACGCCTGTAATCACAGAATCTGTAGCTGCTAAATCTTCTGTAGACAATTCAGTAGCTTCAGTAGCAACCGTTGCTTCACTAGTTATCGTTGAAACACTAGCATTCTCACTTGCGTCTAAGTTTTTATTTTCTTCTGACTCATCTACCGCAAAAAAGCTTCTTTGAAATAAAATGATATTTAAAACCCCCACTGTAATAGAGGTATCCGCTAAGTTAAAAACGGGTCGAAAAAATTCAAAATGCTCTCCACCCCATTTAGGCAACCATTCAGGAAATTTCCCTTGGAACAAAGGAAAGTGCAGCATATCTACTACTTTTCCATGCAAAAAACTAGCATAACCTCCATCTTCTGGCATAAACTCCGCTAAACCTCCATGATATTCCGAAGCAGAAAAAATCAATCCATAGAAGGCACTATCCAATATATTCCCCAATGCGCCTGCTAAAATCAAGGCAAAACTAATTAATAGCCCAAAAGACACTTTCATTTTAATCAGTTCCCCAATATAATAAATTAGAAAAAAGACCGCACCAATTCTAAATAAGCTCAAAGCTAATTTACCATATTCCCAAGGAATTTCCGCTCCAAAAGCCATCCCTGGATTTTCGACAAAGTGAATTCTAGCCCAATCAAAACCAAGTAGGTTAAAATATTCGCCATATTCCATATTGGTTTTGACCCAAATTTTTAAGGCTTGGTCTAAAAGAAGTACTGATAAAACAATGATAATAATGATATGGGAACGCTTCAAATCTATATTTTTTATGATGATTTTCGGTTTGAATTTGTAAAGGTACAAATAACCACCCTTTACGACCTAGGTACAATCTGGTTAAAACTAAAAAAATAGTGATTATACAGCACGATTGTATAATCACTATTTTTAATTAATTGTTGAATAATCGCCTTATTTTAACGATTATTTATCTCGCTTGTTTTGCATGAATGCTTAAAGTCGCATGAGGAACAGCTTTTAATCTACCTTTTGAGATTAACTTTCCTGTTGACCGACAAACACCATATACTTTATTCTGAATTCTTAATAAAGCATTTTCTAAATGATGGATATGCTTTCTTTGTCGAGCAGCTAAAGTATTCATTCGTTCTACTTCTTGCGTACCATTGCCATCATCTAATCCTTTAATCTTCGCATTTTGATTTTCATTAATTTCTCCTAATTGAGTTAAATAAAAATCTAATTGCTCTTTGGCTTTAACCAATTTATTTTCAATTAAAATTCTGAATTCATCCAATTCATCATCAGAATATCTAGTTTTCTCTTCATTAGGATTCATAAGCATATTAAGTTTATGGTTATTATGGTTTTTACCAAACCAAAATCAATAATTATTCCTTTTACCCATTTTTATGTGGGTTCAACAAAATTTCTGCAAAATTAATGCTTTTTCACTTTTTCAACTACATATGAGCGGATATAGTTCAATTTTCAACTAAAATCTATTGGATTGGAATATATATACACAATTTTATTATTAAAAATACTTTAAAACAGGATAAGAACTGTTTTCGGCAGGAACTTTAATCGTACTTTTGTGGTAAGTTGAAAAGAAAATAGTTGATTAAATATAGCACAATGCAGCAATTAGATTTAGATGATTATTCCATTTTTGTAGGAGATATTTTTCCTGCTTTAAAAACATTCTTGCAAGAAAAAAACTATCCAAGAACTGTTTTAATAGTCGATAATAATACAGAAAAATACTGCCTTCCTATTTTAGCAAAGCATATTGATATCAGTAATTTTCTATTAATTACCGTACCCGAAGGAGAGTTAAATAAAAATATCCATACCGCCCAATTGATTTGGCAGCAGATGATGGATAATGGCATTGGTCGTAGGGATTTATGTATCAATCTAGGTGGTGGTGTTATTGGAGATATGGGTGGTTTTGCGGCGAGTACCTATAAACGAGGGATTGATTTTATTCAAATTCCAACAACTTTATTATCCCAAGTTGATGCTTCTATTGGTGGTAAGTTAGGCATAGATTTTAATGAAGTAAAAAATAGTGTGGGCGTTTTTGAAAATCCAAAAGCAGTTTTTGTGGACGCTATTTTTCATGATACTTTACCCAAAGGAGAATTAAGAAGTGGATTTGCAGAAATTATTAAACATAGCTTGATTGAAGATAAAGCCCAATGGGAACGCATTCAAAAAATTGATGATTTAGAAAATATAGATTGGGTAAGTTTTTTAGCCCCTTCTTTAAAGATAAAACAGCGTATTGTAGAAATCGACCCTTTTGAAGCAGGATTGCGCAAAGCATTAAATTTTGGACACACCATTGGTCACGCCATTGAAAGTGATTTACTGGAAACACCAAATAGGCTATTACATGGAGAAGCGATTGCTATCGGAATGATTTGTGAATCTTATATTGCGCATAAAATTTCTGGTTTATCCCTTTCTGATTTAGAAGAAATCACCAATTTTTTTATAAAAATTTATGATAAAGTTGATTTAAGTCGTGACGCCTACCCCAAATTAATTCGTCTAATGAAAAAGGATAAGAAGAATGAGAAAGACGAAATTAACTTCACATTATTAACAGCGCCAGGAAAAGCCATCATCAATCAAACCTGTAATCAAGCATTAATCCTAGAAAGTTTGGATTATTATAGGAATATTGAAGTGGAAAAAGGCGTTATGAGTTAAAAGTCGTTTCAGACTATCTTAACAAAACATATCTTTGTATATTGGGACTAGATTCATGTTATCAGAAATTAAGATTTACTAAATCTGTTAGATTTAGCAAATCGAACTGACAACTGACATCCGAATATACTATGAGGCTTTAGAATTCAATCTATTTTAAATGCAAACTACCAATACTAAAACAAACGAAGAAATTCGTTTGGAAAAACGACCTACCTATAAAAAAATTATCATTGGACTTTGGTGTACTTTGATTGCAGGCCTATTAGGCTTTGCCGCACTAATGACGGTTGCCTCCTACGGCAAAATACCTTCTTTTGATAGTTTAGAAAATCCTAAAAATAATTTTGCGTCCGTTGTTTTTACAGCTGACGGAAGTACTTTAGGAGCCGGCTATTTTCGAGAAAATAGAGTACCTGTTGCTTACGAGGAAATCTCCCCTAATGTGATTAACGCTTTAATAGCAACCGAAGACCTTCGGTATTATGACCATTCAGGAATTGATTTCTGGGCATTATTGCGGGTATTATTCAAGACCGTTGCAGGAGGAGACCAGAGTTCTGGTGGCGGTAGTACGATTTCTCAGCAATTAGCGAAATTATTATTTACAGGACAAACGGCTAAAAATCTTGGTGAAAGAGGCATCCAGAAACTAAGAGAATGGATAACAGCTATTAAATTAGAACGGACTTATACAAAAGAAGAAATTATGACCATGTACCTCAATGAATTTGAATTCATTAATGGTGCATTTGGTATAAAAGGAGCAGCAGAAACTTATTTTGGAGAACGACAAGATTCCGTAAATATCCAGCAAGCAGCGATGATTGTCGGAATGTTAAAAAATCCTTCTTATTTCAATCCCGTCAGAAGACCAGAAAAAACTAAAAAACGTAGAGAAATTGTACTAAAACAAATGGAAGTCGCTGGTTTTTTAACACCTGCGGAATATGATTCTATTCGAGTCTTAGACTTAGGCTTGAAGTTTACTCGCCAGACCTACCGAGACGGATTAGCGCCTCACTTTAGAATCGTCTTGCGAAATCAATTAATGGCTATTCTGAAATCTGAAAATTCAGAAAAAAAAGCGGACGGTAGTGATTATGATATTTTTGTAGACGGCTTAAAAATTTATACTACATTAGATCGTAAAATACAAGCACACGCAGAAGCGGCAGCAGTTGAACACATGGAACAATTGCAAAAGACCTTTTTTAAAGAATGGAGAAATTCGGATCCTTGGACTTATGTAGAGGAAAAAGATGATTGGAATAAAAATCCAGGATTTGATAAAGAAGCAGAAAAAAAGCGCTTATTAAATATTCGTCAAAATGTCTTAAAACGTTTAATTCGAGAAACTGACTTATACGCAGAATTAAAGAAAAAGCATATTGGTAAATCTCTAGCCGCTTTAAAACGAGATATCCCAGATATTCGATTAAGAGATACGGATTTGGAACGAATGCTCAATTCTAATAAAGGCATCGCTACATTAATTAGTGAAAATAGAATTTCTGCAACACAAGCTTCTAATTACCGAAAGGTAATGAAAAATCCTAATTGGAAAAATGTAGAAAAGTACTGGCCTGAATTTCAAAAAGATGTGAAAGAATCTTTTGAAAAGCCAACTAAAATGAAGGTCTTCACTTATAATGCGCAGATGGAAAAAGACACCGTCATGACGCCATTAGAAGCAATCAAGTATAACCGAATGTTTTTGCAGATTGGTTCCATGGCAGTTGACCCAATTACGGGTCACGTTAAATCTTGGGTTGGCGGCGTTAATCACAAATATTTCCAATATGACCACGTTACTTCCATTCGACAAGTAGGGTCTACTTTTAAGCCATTTGTTTATGCAACGGCTATTCAAAATCAAGGTTTTTCTCCTTGTATGGAAGTATTGGATGTCCAACACACCATCAAAGTAGGCGAAGGAAGTTTTATACTTTCAGAAGATTGGAGTCCAGCCAATTTTAGTCTATTTTCCAATAAAAGAGTTACCTTACAACAAGGTTTAAAGAAATCATTAAATTCGGTTTCCGTTTGGTTAATGAAAGAATTAGGGAGTCCAAAACCGGTAGTAAATATCGTATCTAGAATGGGCATTGATACGGAATCAAAATATGCTAACGGTCAAAAAAGAATCTTACCAGTTCCTTCTTTAGCATTAGGAGCAACAGATTTATCTGTACAAGAAATGACGGGGGCTTATACGGTTTTTGCCAATAATGGTATTTATAATAAACCAACCTTTATCACAAGAATTGAAGATAGGAATGGTCGGGTTATATATGAGGATGAAGCATTAGAAAGAAAAGCATTAGATGCTACGGCAAATTATGTGATGGTCGAAATGTTAAAAAATGCAGCCAGAGGCAAAAGAGATTTTCATAAAATAAAAACAGAAGCAGGTGGTAAAACAGGAACGACTAACGACCATGTTGATGGTTGGTTCATGGGTATTACGCCAAATTTAGTCGTTGGTACTTGGGTAGGCGGAGAAGACCAATGGATTCGTTTTAAAAATAAATCTTTAGGTCAAGGAGGTAAAATGGCGTATCCATTTTTTGCTAAATTAATGCTAAAAATTGAAGCGGATAAAGACCTAGATTTTGATACCAAAGCCACTTTCTTCAAACCACCTGGACAATTAGGGATTGAATTAGATTGTAGCAAATATCAAAACGCTGGAGATGTGATTGATTTTGAGAAAGGAGAAGACGATGGCTTTTTTGATGATATTTATGGGGATGAAGTAGAAGCAGATTCTTTAGGATTTCAATAGTTTTATCTGATAAAGCATAAAATAGAATTAGCTTTTTGAGTCTTGGTTTCCATAAATAATCAAGTTCAAAGAAATCAAAAGGGGTTTTAAAAGCGGAATCGAGTATATTTTGATTCAGTTTTTAAAACCCCTTTTACAAATTATGTCGCCCGTATAATCTGTAAAAATATTATTCTAGTTCTACAAAACAACCAACTATTTAAATGTATAATTTATTAAAACCGTTTCTTTTTCTATTCCAACCAGAAAAAGCACATCATCTCACTATTACATTAGCTAGAATCGGCTTTAGTATTCCAATAGTAGGCTGGTTATTAAAAAAATATTACACCGTAGAAGATAAAAGTTTAGAACGAAAATTATTTGGTTTAACTTTTAAAAACCCTGTTGGCTTAGCTGCAGGATTTGATAAAGATGGCAAATATTTTCGCTTAATGTCGAATCTAGGATTTGGTTTTATCGAATTAGGTACGGTTACGCCTAAACCACAAATAGGCAACCCTCAACCAAGGCTATTTCGATTGAAAGCAGATGAGGCGATTATCAATCGAATGGGCTTTAATAATGAAGGCGTAGGCGCATTAGTTGAACGTTTAAAAAAAGGCAAGCCTAAAAATTTAATTGTCGGAGGAAATATTGGTAAAAATAAAGTGACACCAAACGAAAATGCGTCGGACGATTATACTTATGCTTTTGAGCAATTATTTCCTTACGTAGATTATTTTGTGGTAAATGTCAGTTCGCCGAATACGCCTAATCTTAGAGATTTACAAGAAAAAGAGCCGTTAACAAAATTGCTTACTCTTTTACAGGATTTGAACCAACAAAAAAATAAGCCGAAACCTATTCTGCTAAAAATTGCACCTGATTTAACGGATACGCAGTTGGATGATATTATAGACATTGTTGCTACCACAAAAATTGATGGCGTCATTGCTACGAATACCACGATTAGTCGAAGTGGCTTGAAGGAATCTCATGCCTCTATCAAAGCTATTGGCAATGGTGGTTTAAGTGGACAACCTTTAACCAACCGAGCAACGGAAGTTATTCGTTATTTGTCTCAAAAATCTAATGGTAAATTAACGATTATTGGAGTAGGTGGAATTGCTTCGGCAAAAGACGCGCAAGAGAAATTGGATGCAGGTGCTGCTTTGGTGCAGATTTACTCAGGTCTGATTTATGAAGGACCTGCTTTGATTCGACGAATTAATAAAGCGTTGATAAAATAAGAAGTAGCTTAGACCTCTGGTCTGAGTAGCACAGGGTTCAAATTATTTACTTGCTTACTCAGAACTACTCAGACCAGAGGTCTAAGCTACTTCTTATTTTACACTAAATTTTCCTAAAAAATATATCACCACTAACCGTTTCCAAAGATAAAATCCTATCTCCTCCTCCATTAAGTTCGGATGTCAATTTTTTAGAATAGGCGGAACTATTTTTGTCTAAATCTATATCAAAGTCAGTATATATTTCTCCAGTCACAGAACGAAGTTTCAATCTAGTTTGATGAGTTGCTGCTAAAGAAAAATCTACATATCCACTAATAGATTTCGCTCGCATTTCTCCCTTAAATCCTTTGATTTCAATATTTCCTGCAATCGTTTCCAAATCAACTTTAGCATTAACAGGAAGCATCAGTTCATATCGTACTTTAATACAATACATTCCTTTATTATGATAATTCCTACTTTGTCCGTTACAATCCCAGCTTGAGGGTTTGTGTCCATCAAAGTCATAATCCGTTGCAATACTTAAAGAATTAGCATCATCGTCAATATCAATTGTATGGACTTTTTCAATACCAGGTTCATTATAATCAATGATTGCTTTAAATCCCACTTCGGCTTTATTCCAAGTTTCAATGGTGATATCTGACCCAAATTTTAGATTTAAATCCAGTCGCTTTCCTTGAGGCAAAGGAAATTTTTTTTCTACTATTTGCACCTCTTGCGCCAATAAAGCAATAGAGAAAAATAAGCTAAAGAATATATAAAAAGTACATCGTTTCATAAGCATATTATTTTTGATAAAGGCATAATTGTATCAGGTGAATAAGCGTCTATTCACTAGTGTTTTATGCTAATATAGTCGTAAGAAAAATTTAGTTAAAGGCTGTCCCAATTAGCTGTCTACTAACTGTTTATTCCTATTTTCCCTTGCGTAAATAAATATCAGAATTAATCGCCCGAAGAGAAATTTCTACCCCACCACCATTAATCGTTCCAGATAAATTATGTCCACTTATCCGTTTCATGCCTTCTTTTCCTTTTCCCAAATCTACTTCAAAATCAGTATATACTTCTCCATTGATAGATTTCATTTTTAAATCTGCTTTCGTATTATTAGGTAAGGTGACGTCCACAAATCCATTGGTGCAAGAAATAGAATTAGGCTGGTCTTGCTTGACAGCAGCATAAGTTATTTCTATATCTCCATTAACGGCGCTCGCCACCACGGGTCCGCTAGCATTTGCAATTTGAATATCAGAACCTTTCGCTTCTATTTCAAGTTCTCCGCCAACATCTTTGATACGAATTCCGTCTCCATTCCAATCTGTTTCTTCAATATAAATATCGGCATTTTTGGGTACTTTTAATTCAAAGTCCATATCGTTATTAGAAGCAGTTTTAATCGTCATCACATTTCCAGATTCATTTATTTCCAATCCCATGCCCGTATTATCTGTCGCATTATTATACAAGGGGCGAAGGCCTCTTGCTCGTTCTGGTGGCGCTTCGTAATCATCCGTAGAAGCGATAACTTCAGAACTATTATGTGCCGAGATAACAATTGCACCTTTTGATTTAATAATTCGAATCTTTTGGTCTCCAGCGCTATTGCTAAATTTAGCGGTGTGCGACTGCGCAAAAACAAATTGAGTCAGGCAGGTTAATAAGCCAAATAAAAATATATTTTTCATGATATTGTTGATTTTAATTTTTAACAGCAAATGGAAAGCACTAGTAATTTTCTAGAATCATTAGCTTAGCGCTTTCTCTATTTACGTCGGGTGATTACTTATAATAAAGTTTCTAAACCAGAAGCGGCACTATTTTTTACCGCATCTATCGTTTCCTTGTCTCGAAGAATTTCTTGAAATTGTGGATAAGCATCCTTCACTTTTAAGGTGACTAAAGCTTCCATAATCGCAATTTGTACTTCAGGACTTTTTTGGTTGGTCAAAGCTTTGACTAAGGCAGTAATTACTATTTTATTTTCACCAAATTGGACTAAGCCTTCAATGGCTTTTAATTGGACATTAATATTTTTGTCTAAGTTCATTCGGTCAATTAAGGCATTTAAAATCTGGTCATCCATCCTCGTTTCTTTCAAACTAATATTAACGCCTTTAATTCGGTCACTTGCGGAAGTTTGTTGGAGTAAAGACAAAGCCAGTAATTTCTTTTGCCCCAGCATTTCCGATTTCAATGCGGCTATCTCCATTTGCTGAGATTGGTTATTTTTAAATTGTGTACCAATTCCAACGCCCATAATTAATAGGACAATAGCCGCTGCCATTTGAAGCAATTGATTAATACTAAACGTAAGGGTTTTATTAGATTGATTTAGGTTTACAATTGGTGTTGATTGTTGTTCGGCTGCCAATAATTGTTCAAATCGTTGTTTAGATTTAGTAGATGGTTGAACAAGAGGTACTTGCTCCATTAAGTCATCTAATAATGTTAAATCTGCTAAAATCGCTCGCCATTTTTCAGAGGACATTAAATTATTTTCAACCTCTGTTATCTGCTCATCTGTTAAGTTATCTTCCCGATAATCAATCAATTGCGTAGTTATATTTTGTGTATCCATATCCATGAATTAATACTTTTCCATTTTGAAAAAAATATGTCTTAATTGCTTTAAAGCTCGATGTACTTTCACTTTAACCGCTCCTTCCGAACATTGTAAAATTTCCGCCACCTCTCCATATTTCATTTTTTGAAAACGCGTCATCACCAGTATTTCTCTTTGCATATCTGGTAGATGCTGCATCGCCCGTTCTAGCTGCTGTAAATCTTCAGCATCTGCCATACTTTCTTCGATAGAAGCTGTTGCTATTACTAAATCATCAGGCTGTACAAAATCAGAAATTCTATATTGTTTTTTATAATGATCTGTTTTAGCATTTCGAGCAATCTGATACATCCAAGAGCGAAAAGTCATGCCCGAAACATAAGATTGTCGGTATTTCAAAATTCGTTCAAAAACGGTCTGTACTAAATCTTCACTTAACGCACCATCATAATTTTGGCGATAGAAAAAATTATACAAAGGCACTTGATAGCGGTCAAACAATACAGATAAGGCATTCAAGTTTTCTTGACTGACTTGTTCCATTAATTGTTCATCTGTATGTTTAATCGCTATTTGCATTAA
This sequence comes from Bacteroidota bacterium, assembly GCA_017857395.1. Lineage (GTDB taxonomy): Bacteria > Bacteroidota > Bacteroidia > Chitinophagales > Saprospiraceae > JAFMDF01. The sequence continues at coordinate 32,099 of JAFMDF010000027.1, forward strand.
CGGTATTCTTTTTAGTCGGTGTGTAACGGATGATTTCACATTTAACTCATTTAATCCTCATTTTTAAATTATTTCCGACAAGGGTACTGGGCATTTTTGGAATGGTTACAAAAAAGTTAAAAATATTTTTTGAGGTGCGTAAATAAGTTCAAATTAGCTTGGCACAACTCACAGAGTTATGTTACTGTTAACTGCTCGAAAGTAACACAACTTTGTGAGTTGTATCGCATATCGTTCATTCTTTTCACCCAATAAAAAAAGTGACGCTAAAACAAAATTTGCTCTAACATCACTTTTTTATTAACATATTATCGAAGGTAAATTATATTATTTGACCACTCGATATTTTTTAATTTAAAACAAAGAAGTTTGTCCATCACCTAAATCAAAATCAATTGAATCGCCTGGTTTCAATTTATCTTTTTTAGCTGTCGGTTTATCGGCAGGCGTAATATCCTTAACGCCCATAACTCGCTGACTACTCAATTTATTACCTTGTGATTTCCAACCTTTTACATCAATAAATTCAGCTAATTTAACCTCCTTCTCAATTTTCTTAGATTTATCCTTTTCGTAATATTGTACGATAGGATTTGGGTGAAGGCTGGCAAAAAATAATTTGGAATTTTTATTTTCAGAAATATAGAGGTATTTTTTACCAAGGGTATTCGCTTCTATATTAAATCGCTTCACGAAGGTCGTTTTCTTCTCCGCATCATAATGAATAGCACTAATCACCGCATCTTTATCAAACTTTTTAATGTCTAAAACATCCTTTACATCATAGCGATTGGTCAACTCATAATCTGTCAACTGATAAGAACCATCTCTGTATAAGACCAAGATAGAATCTCCAGTATCAAATGCGCCCAGTTCTTTACCTCGTCCATCTGTATTTAAGCGCCCGCTGACATCATCCATCCATAATTTCAAGGCATCCAAAGTAGATTTACCAGCTTGTTTTAAGCTAATTTTCCGAACAGGATATTTAGTCAATAAATTACCTTGTGAAGACCTTCCTTTGATAGCTAACTCTGCGAAGTCATAATCAAACATTTTAAGTTTGGCTCGACAGCCTGGTGTTAATTGAACCCTTATTATTTCCGCTTCACCGTTTGGATTCGCTGTAAAATAATGTAGTTTGGAACCTTTAGACCCTTTGGTTAAATCATAATCTTTATCTCTGGTAATTGCTTTGATGTTAAAGCGCTTGACCATCGTTCGGCCAGATATCCCGTCAGTATAAATCATATTGTAGGTCGTTCGGTCATCTCCTTTTTTCCATACCGCAACGTGAATAATATTTTTACCCACAAAGGTTTTATCTGCAATTTTTACCACTTTAAATTTTCCATCCTTACGGAAAACAATAATGTCATCTATATCCGAACAATCCGCAATAAATTCATCTTTTTTCATCCCCATACCAACAAAGCCCTCTTTAAGGTTAGCATATAATTTGGCATTATTGGCGACAACATCGGTTGCTTTAATCGTTTCAAAAGAAGCAATAACTGTTTTTCGTTCTTTCCCTTTTCCGTATTTCTTTAAAAGGTTTTCGTAATAGGCAATGGAGAAATCAACTAAATTAGCTAAATCATGCTTTACTTGCTTCAGCTCTTCTTCAATACCTTTTATTTTTTCATCCGCTTTAAAGACATTATATTTAGAGATTCTTCTAATCTTAATTTCTGTCAATCTAGTAATATCCTCCTCCGTAATATCTCTTAATAATTGAACTCGCTTATCTCCTTTTTGAACAGGGTCGCTAGGCGTACCAAAATATTTCTTTAACCCAATATCAATCATCTTTAACACCTCTTCCCAAGTCTCACATTCCTCAATATCTCGATAAATTCTTTCTTGAATAAAAATCTTTTCTAAGCTCGCAAAATGCCATTTTTCTTCTAATTCATTTAGCTTGATTTCTAGCTCTTGCTTTAATAAATCTTTTGTACGTGCAGTACAAATTTCCAACATTTCATCCACCGTCATGAAATGCGGTTTGTCAGCAATAATCACACAAGCATTTGGTGAAATCGACACTTCACAATTGGTAAAAGCATAAAGCGCATCCATCGTTACTTCAGGAGACATACCTGACGCTAAGTCAATCGCAATTTCCACATCCGCTGCCGTATTATCGACTACTTTTTTAATTTTGATTTGCCCTTTATCATTGGCTTTCAAGATACTATCAATCAAGTTACCTGTTGTCACCCCATAAGGTAATTCGGTAACCGCCAATTGATTTTTATTGAGTATTTTAATTTTTGCTCTAACTTTTATTTTACCGCCACGTTTTCCACTATTATAATTAGTGACATCAATAATACCACCATGTTGAAAATCAGGATATATTTTCACTTTCTTACCTTGCAATATTTTTATCGAACCTTTGATGAGTTCAATAAAATTATGCGGCATTATTTTAGTCGATAAACCTACGGCAATTCCCTCTGCTCCTTGTGCTAATAAAAGCGGAAACTTCATTGGTAATTCAACAGGTTCTTTATTCCGTCCATCGTAGCTTAATTGCCAAACGGTCGTTTGATTATTAAAGGCAATTTCTAGGGCAAATTTAGTTAATCGAGCTTCAATATATCTTGCTGCCGCTGCTCGGTCACCCGTTCGATTATCTCCCCAGTTTCCCTGACAATCAATTAATAAATCTTTTTGACCAATATTCACTAAAGCATCTCCAATTGCCGCATCCCCATGTGGGTGGTACTGCATCGTATGTCCAATAATATTAGCTACTTTGTGATATCGGCCATCATCTTTTTCTTTCAAGGAATATAAAATTCTACGTTGTACAGGTTTCAGTCCATCTTCAATTGCAGGCACCGCTCTTTCTAAAATTACATAGGAGGCATAATCCAAGAAGTAATCCTGAAACATTCCTTTCAGGGAAATAATACTATCCTCCAGATATTGGCCTGTATTAGTGTCACTATTATTTGGTTCGTTACTCATTATCAGCAATAATTATAAATGACAAGATTATTTTTATAGAATACTAATTCGCAAAGTTAAGGGAAATATTATGTTGTTTTGGAGAACAACCACAATAAATATTACAACAAAAATAAGGAATTTACATTTTTAAAACAAACAAAAAGTTTTATCTAAGAAATTATAGGCAATAATCCCGCTACAAGTTGTTTAAACAAAACTAAATATAGAGTTATGAGTTATAAGTTATGAGTGATAAGTCAAAAATTTGATAAACATTAAGAGTTGTCAAAATCTATTTGACACAGTTTCTATAATACTACTGAAACATCATAAGATTTTAACTACATGGTTATATATTAAGCAAAAAATGTAATCTATTTTTTCACCTCTAAACATTGCATAAATAAAATATGCCAAATACTTCTATCATTCCATTTATCGAAGAACAATTACAAAAGCCATTACCAGGAAAAGCTGCCCAATATAAAATGGCAACAAAAACTAGAATGCCTTTTAAAGAAAAGACTGCACCAACAGATGTGCGTTTAGCGAGTGTACTCTGTTTATTATATCCTAAAAATGGTCAGCTTCATTTACCGCTTATTCAGCGAGTTATTACAAAAAGAGATAAACATAGTGGGCAGATGAGTTTCCCTGGAGGAAAAATAGAAGCTACAGATACATCTTATCAAGCAGGTGCATTAAGAGAGGCGAATGAAGAAATAGGCGTATTAACAGAAGATATAAAAATATTAGGGGAACTAACGCCTTTGTATATCCCAGCTAGTAATTTTCAAGTATTTCCTTTTATTGGATATGTAGATTATGTACCCAACTTTATTCCTCAATTAAGGGAGGTAGCAGAAGTCGTTGAAGTAGCCTTAGCAGAATTAATTGCTCCAGCAACCTTAAAGTACAAATCTATGCAATTCAAAAATAAGTATACGGTAAAGGATGTGCCTTATTTTGATGTAAATGGTAAGACCGTTTGGGGAGCGACGGCGATGATGTTAAGTGAATTTGTAGCGCTTATAAATCAGAAAAAAGTTCAACCATAAAAAGGCCGTAAAAAATCAAAAGCATTAAGCCTTCCCAACGGGATATTTTTTTAGAAATACACATTACTGCAAACATGACTGTTAAAGCAACCATAAAAGGTAAGACAAAATTAATCACATTAACAGGAATAACCAAAGTACCAACCAAAGCAGAAATACCCATAACGGCATAGGTATTAAAGATATTTGAACCTAATATATTCCCAACAGCTATATCTGTTTTTCCTTTCCGAATAGCGGCTAAACTAACAAAAACTTCGGGTAAAGAAGTTCCTAACGCAACCACACTAGCAGCAATAACTTCAGAGCCAATTTCTAGTAATTTAGATAATTCGATAATACTTTTAATGGTATATTCTGCACTAAATTTTATAGCAATACCAGCAAGAATCAAAATACCAATATCTTTTCCATTAATTTTAGTTTTCTCCGTTTCTTCCCCTTCATTATTATTTAAAGAATAAAAAAGAAAAACAGCTAATGCCCCTAATAAAACAATCGCTTCAAAAATAGAAACCGTTTGATCATGCACGACAAACCACAATAGAAAAGCGGAAGAAACCAGAATTGGTATATCCACATTCATAATAGATTCGTTGACTTTCACCTGTTTACCTACCACCGCAACCAATCCTAAAACTAGCGCAATATTAGCAATATTAGACCCTGCGACATTACCGATTACAATCTTAGAATCTCCCATTAAAACCGCCTCAATAGAAGAAGCTAATTCAGGTAAAGAAGTACCTAAAGCGACAATAGTAACACCAATAATAAAAGGGGGAATACCTGCTGCTAAACCTATTCTTTCTGCGGCCTCCACAAAAAAATCAGAAGCTTGTAATAGGACATATAAGCTGATTGCAAAAATGCCTAGGTTCATTAATATTATTTCCATAAATATATGCTACTGCTTTACGCAAAATATTAGTTGTTGATAGATTAGCAAAGAACTTGAAAAATATTGGCTTCCTCAAATAAAATCTGCCAATTCATTTAGGTTTACTGCCAATCGCTAAAATCTGGGCGCAAAAATACATTTTTTAAAAGCAAAAAAGTATGTTTTGGATTACACCCACAGCCCAAAAGCTATGTTGAGACGACTTTACAACAAAAAGGTCTCGAATAACCTAAAAAAATTAAAAGTTTTTTTAGAAAAACTTTTGGCTATTAAATTTCGTATTATAATAATAAGTAATACGTTTTTAAATAACTGACTATCAAGCATTAAAAAGAAAAGAAAAAAAATTAAAAAATTCTCTTTTTTTAGAAAAAAAGGGAGTTTCAAAAAGAATAATTTATTTACATCCTTTTGTGGCAGAATTTCTGTATATTGAATTATATATAGATTATTGCTCTAATTCTCTATATTTTCAATATATTTGTAAAACATAACAGATATAGCTTTATATCGAAACCAAACTACACACGAAATTAAAGCACCATTCAACTAATCTAAATAGGATTGTTGTTTTAATTTTATAATAAAAAAGACATACTGTGAGGATAATATATTCTTACCATTTTTTCATTCAATATCAATTATTAACATGGGATTAGTTATATCGTTACTAAACCACAAGGGAGGTGTGGGCAAGACTACAAGCGCCATTAACATTGGAGCGGGTCTGGTAGAGTTAGGAAAAAGAGTTTTATTAATTGACTTAGATCCACAAGCAAATCTTTCACTTTCACTAGGTATTCCTAGACAAAAGTCAACTATATACGAAGCCTTGCGAGGTGAATCAGAATTAGTACCTTATACTGTAAAAGAAAACTTAGATGTCATAACTTCTACTTTAGACCTCTCTGGTGCAGAAATGGAATTGATTAATGAGGCAGGCAGAGAATATATTTTAAGAGAATTACTAGAAGTGGTTGAGGAAGATTATGATTATGTCATCATCGACTGCCCACCATCTTTAGGTTTGTTAACATTAAATGCCTTGACAAGTAGCACTTATGTTTACATTCCACTACAGACAGAATTTTTAGCCTTACAAGGATTGACCAAAATCAAGCAAATCATAGATAAGGTACGATTCCGTTTGAATAAAAAACTATCTATTGGCGGAGTAATTGCCACTATGTATGACCATCGAAAAGTCTTAAATAGAGATGTAGTAGAAACCATTAAAAAGTTTTTTGGTAACCGAGTATTTGAGACATATATCAGAGATAATGTGGCTTTGGCAGAAGCACCTGCACAACGAAAAGACATTTTTGAGTATAATAAAAGAAGCTCTGGTGCAAAAGATTATTTAGCACTTAGTAAAGAAATAATAGAAAGAACGGCACAAGTAGAGGTCTAACTCAGTTAGCCGTCTCGATAACTATCGGGGGTTAAGAGTATATCTATTTTACTAATAATCAAATAATCGAAATAAAATAACCTATTATTTCGCTGAGTTGATTTTGAAGTCACTTCTTAGACTATTTAAAAAAAATCATTTTTGTAAAATTTAACCGATACTTGTGAGCAAGAAAAAATTTAAGGCGGGATTAGAAAGCCTCTTTGGGAACACAGGTGCAAATGACCAATTACCAGGAATTCGTCCGTTATTGGTTGAAGAGAAAACCCGAGAAAGCCTAGATACAACTAGTCGAAAGCGCCCCAAAAAGCGGTCTTCCAAAAACTTCACTTCTGATTTAGAAGGTTTATTTCATAGCGAATCCGATAATGACTATAAAGAACCAGTTCAAAAGTCCGCTATGGCAAGAGGAAGAAGAGATACAAAGGTAAAAAAACGAAGCCAACGCCCCGTAATCGGTATAGATGCTTTGATTCGTCGAACGAGTATGGAGAATAGAGAAGATTTTACCATTAGTTCTCCATTGAAAAAGAGGGTAACTTTTAGCTTAGAAAAAAAGAAAATTGAAAAATTAAAAAATATAGCAAGGTCTAAAAAATCCTATTTAAAAGATATTGTGGATGATATTATTTCTCAATATTTAGAGGAATGTGGAGACCTACCTAATAACGCAAACTAATATTGAATTACGGGTTATCTATATTTTCTAATACATAACCCGTAATTCAAAGTTGGCTACACCTACCTAATTTTGCATGCAACGCCTTCACGAATTTCGCCTTTTTTATAACCACACCATCCATCCCGAATTAGTGCGAATGGAACGAAAGCGAAAACGGTTATTATTACTACTTTTCGGTTCTATCATTTTTCTAATTGGCGTCACTATCCTAGATATTTATGTGGATATTCTAGTCGTAACTTTATTCTTCTTAGTATTTATTGTTTTTTACATCAGCTTCATTTTATATCGAATCCGACAATTCGTCATTACTTTCAAACCTAATATTGTTAATCTAATCCTAGATTTTATAGATGATGAAATCAATTATGGAAAAATGACTTATGAGCCTAAAAAATTAATTCCAAAATCAACTTTTTTATCAAGTCTAATATTTGCCACACCAGCTCCCTTTTATAAAGGGGAAGATTTTATAAAAGGCAGTTATAGAGAAATGACTTTTGAATTATGTGAATTAAATGTTAGGGAGTATTCTAAAGTTAGAAATAAGTCAAATTACATTTTTAAGGGTGTATTTTTTCAGGGAAACTTTAATTCAAAAGCACATTCTCAAAAAAGTAAAATAATAGTCTTACCTAGAGAATTTAGTCAATATCAATCCAGAACCATCAAGGAATTAAATAGAATCGGCTGTAGAATAGCTGAAGATATTGTCTCTAGACATTTTAGAGAAATATTTATAATTATGGCCAGTAAAAATGCCAATGTCAATAATATATTGTCTCACGAAATGCAGAAGGCAATTCTAAGTTATAGAGAAAAGACCGAAAAAGAAATTTACCTATCCTTCATAGGTAGTAGTATGTTTTTAGCAGTTACAGAACCTAAAGACCTTTTAGAACCACATATCTTCCAGTCGAATGTAAGTTTTGAGTTAGTCAGGGAATTTTTTGAAGATTTGCAATTATTATTAAGTGTTTTAGAAGATATGGATGTAAATATTGATTAAAAGAAAGAATTAACGGAAAACAAGGTTCTTTATAAAATCAGATTTATAATATTAACGGTAAGAATCCCAAAGAATTTTTAACTTTACAAGAGAAAAGTAGTTAAATAGAATAGACAAGCAACACAATGATTTCGTAAACACATTGTTTTTAATATCCAATTATAGCAATCAAACTAATTCACATCTTAGATCCCACAATAATGAAAAAAATACTATTCGTTTCCTTTTTAAGCATCAGCTTTTTCTTAGTCGCTTTTACTTCAGCAGATTTAGCTAAGAAAGTAAAACTGTCCATAGAATTACAAGATTGTACCGCAACAGATTCGATATTTTTATATCAATTTGAAGGCTTTGCTTTTAATAGAGTTCATACAGCTACAAAAAAAGGTAATACCTATGAATTTAAGCTACCTCAAACAACCGAGCAATTCTACTATGTAGGAAAAAATACGTCACAACTAAAACCAATTATCTTAGGGAAGGAAGGTGATGTAAAAATAAAAGGAACTTGCAATGATTTAACCAAGGCAATAGTTAGCTCAAAAATAAATCAAGCATATAAAAATTTAGAAGAAAAATTAGCTACATTAAAACAAGAGATGGGCAAAAAAATGCAGGAATTGCAAAATGCCAAATCAGATGAAGCTACTCAGAGAATGGCTATTTTTGAAATGGGGGAGATTGACGATAAACGGATAGCTTTATTAAACGAATATAAAGATAAGAATGCTTTATTAGGAGAAGTAGCGGCATTGAATACTTATCTTTCTTTTCAAAATAGTACAGGTAGTTACTATACAGAAATAGATTATTTTGCCAATCAGTTTTTTCAATTTGCTGATTTCAAAAACCCTTACTATAGCCATAATCCTTGGGTATATGAATCTTTTAAAGAATATGCAACTACCTTAAGTATCTCAGGAATAGACCCATTATTGCACCAATCTTATTTGGATGATGCATTAAGTAAAATCAAGTCCAATACGCATGCTTACCAATTGGCTTTGTCAGGAATAGTCGTTGCTTTAGACAAGCAAATGCATAAAAATTATATGCTTTATGGCAAAAGATTAGTAAAAAAATATGAAAATACACATGCCGAATTAATTGCTCCGCTTAAGAAGAAAATCAATACCGCAACTGGTTTTGGTCAAGGAGAAGTCGCTCCTGATTTTGTGCAAAAAACACCAGAGGGGAAAGATTTAAAATTGAGTGATTTAAGAGGCAAAGTAGTTTTAGTTGATTTTTGGGCAAGTTGGTGTGGTCCATGTAGAAGAGAAAATCCACATGTAAAAAAGTTGTACGAAAAATATAAGGAACAAGGTTTTGAAGTTTTGGGCGTAAGTTTAGATAGAACCGCCGCTTCTTGGGAACGAGCAATCGAGCAAGATGGATTAGAATGGGCACATGTGAGTGATTTGAAAGGATGGAAAAATGAAGTGGCAAAAATGTACTCGGTTAGTTCCATTCCTCATACCATTTTACTAGACCAAGAGGGTAGAATCATTGCACGGAAATTGCGGTCGCAGCAATTAGGACAAGTATTGGCAGAAATTTTTGGGAGTTAATATTATAAGGATTGAAGAAATAATAATTAAGCATTCTATCGTCAATTTGAGAAATAGGTCGCATGGGTTTCAAACTATGTGACCTATTTTCATTTAGATATTTGCTAAAATATATCGTACTTTGTGGAAAAAAAATTAGCACAAAACAAACACATTCTAAAAGATGAAAAAGTCAATTATACTTATCCTCACTCTAATAACTGCTATCACTACTGGGAAAACCCAAAAAGATACTTTACCATCTGCCGAACAAGCTGCCATAACCGTTGTTAAAACGCTATTCGATGGTATGCGTGCAGGAGACTCTACAATATTACGCGCTGTCTTACATCCAGAAGCGCATTTACAATCTTCTTTTACCAATAAAGAAGGGATTCCTGTTTTAAGAGGAGGAAGTATAGATGCTTGGGTAAAATCTGTTGGTACACCGCATGAACAAGTTTATGATGAAAAGATTTGGTCCTATAAAGTTCGAGTAGATGGTAATATGGCATCTGTTTGGACAGATTATACTTTTTATTTAGGCGAAAAATTAAGTCATTGTGGCGTAAATGCTTTTCATATTGTGAATACAGCAGATGGTTGGAAAGTAGCCCATATTACAGATACGAGAAGAAAGAAAGATTGTATTACAGCAGTGCCTAATCTACAAGAATCACTTAATGATTTTATGAATGCTTGGCATAAAGCTGCGGCAACTGCTGATGAGAATATTTTTTTTGGTAGTATGGCAGCAGATGGTATTTATATAGGAACAGATGCAACTGAAAAATGGAAACGAGATGAAATGAAAGAGTGGTCAAAAAAATACTTTGACAAAGATAGTGCTTGGGATTTCACGACAATTGACCGAGCATTCTATTTATCTGATGATGAAGAAACGGCTTGGTTTGAAGAATCCTTAGACACATGGATGGGTGTTTGTCGAGGGTCTGGTGTATTAGAATTAACGAAGGAAGGATGGAAAATAAAGCATTATCATTTAGCAGTTGCCGTTCCAAATGATAATGTAGATGCGTATTTAAAAATTGCGGCACCTTCTAGTAAGATAAAAAAACACTAGGATTAGTAAAATTCAAGTAATTTTATTGTTATGTTACTATAGTAAATTAACAGCCTTTATTCTAAAATAAATACTAATAGCTAAAAACATATGAGCAAAACAGTTCAAGTACTTGATTTATCATTTGAGACCTACATAGATAAAAAGACAATCAAACAAAGAGTGAAAGAAATGGGCAAAGAATTAGGCAAAGAATTCAATGGTAAAAAGCCTATTTTTTTAGCCATATTAAATGGTTCTTTCGTTTTTGCATCGGATTTAGTAAGGGCTTGTAAATTTGATCATGAAATATCTTTCATAAAGCTAACTTCTTATGAAGGGACTGTTTCAAGTGGAAAAGTAATAACTCAAATAGGGCTACAAGAAGATTTAACAGATAGAGAGGTTATTGTAATAGAAGATATCATTGATACCGGCACAACAATTTATCATTTTCTACCAACTTTAAAAAAATCAAATCCTAAATCAATTACAATCGTTTCTTTATTACAAAAACCAACAGCCTTAAAGTTTCCATTGAAAATAGATTATATTGGATTTGAAATTCCCAATAAATTTGTGGTTGGCTATGGATTAGATTATAAGGGTCTAGGTAGAAATTTAAAAGATATTTATCAATTAAAAGAATAGAGTAGTCGTCAACAAACACAAACTTTCAAAAAAAATTGAATTAATTGAAAACAACGGTTATCTTTAAATTGTTTAGCAATAAATATTTCTATTCAACTAAGGAAATAGTACAAAAATTAGCGTCTTTGTATATAGATAGACAAGACAAAGACGATGAGTCATTCCTTAAAAAATTAAGCAATGCTAACTTTATTGAAAAAAAAGAAATCGCTCAAAGATATAACAGCACCGATAGCTTCGGAGATGAAGGTTTTTGATGAATATTTCAAAAAGTCCATTGCAAGTCGCATTCCGCTTTTAGATAAAATCACGTATTATATCGCTAGTCGCAAAGGGAAACAGATGCGCCCGATGTTTGTCATTTTCTGCGGAAAATTATGCGGTCCAGTCAATAAATCTACTTATATAGCTGCTACCTGTGTAGAATTAGGTCATACTAGCACCTTAGTTCATGATGATGTAATTGATGATTCCAATGAGCGTAGAGGTTTTTTTTCCATTAAAGCACTCTGGAAAAATCGAATAGCCGTATTAGTAGGAGATTATTTAGTTTCTCGATGTTTTTTAGTCGCTATTAGAAATAAAGAATATCAGTTACTAGATTTTATGGCAACTGCTACCGAACAAATCATGGAAGGGGAGTTGTTACAAATGGAAAAAGCTCGCCGACTAGATATTGATGAAGCCATCTATTATGAAGTCATCAAAGGAAAAACAGCATCTTTAATCGCCTCTGCTTGTGCCGCGGGTACTGCCTCCGTTACAAAGGATGAAGCGAGTATCGAAAATGCTCGTTTGTTAGGAGAAAAAATAGGGATGGCTTTTCAAATTAAAGATGACTTATTCGATTTTGGAACAGATGATGTTGGCAAGCCAGTAGGCAATGATATTAAGGAGAAAAAAATGACCTTGCCATTAATCTTTGCTTTAGAAAGAGCGCCAAGGGGCACTAAGAAAAAAATCATCAACATCATTAAGAAAAATAATAACCAGCCAGAAAAAGTAGCAGAAGTGATTGACTTTGTGAAGGGTAGTGGTGGGCTAGAATATGCAACCGAAGTAATGTACCGTTACAGAAGTGAAGCTTTTGAAATATTAGACCGTTTCCCAGATTCAGAAGTTAGAACTGCTTTACGAGCTGTCATTACTTATGTAACTGAACGAAAAAAATAGAATCATTTGAAAATAAAAGACACTCCCCTATTTCTCTTCAGTCTGATATTATTATTAGTAGCCACACTTATACCAGGCAATGGAAAAATAGCAGGTAACTATTTAGACAAAGTTGCCCACTTCCTCTTTTTTGCTTTTATGACTTACCAAGCACTAAATTCACTCATTAATAAAAATGAAACAACAGAAATAATTATATGGTCTATCGGATTAGGCTTCTTAACAGAATTTCTTCAACAATTTATCCTTGGTCGAAATATGGATATCTACGATGCGCTTGCAGATACCATTGGTGTCGTATTCGCTTACTATTTCTTTAAATACAGGCAGTTAACTAAGTAGATTTAATTCGCTCATTTTTTGAATTGTATAAAATTATTACACAGAATCAATTTTTCATAATTCATTAATAATCAATAAATTAAATAGTGAAAAATCAAACAATACATTTAAAAAGAGATAAAAATAAGCGCTAAAAAAGTCCAAATAAGGGCGTTATAAATTCAATAGCCTAACCAATACCAAGCTCCTTTTTATATAAGCGATTCTCAGCGCCATTTTTTTTCAAGTAATTCATCAATGCTCTCGCCCAATAATTTTATTAGATAAAAGAGCTTCCTTCAATTTTTTCTCCGCTTCAATTTCCTCTTTAATTTTTCGATTATCAAAAATAGTTTGTAAGTCAGGTTGCCCTGCATCGACCCAAGCAGTATACCACGCATCTCCAACCGCCTTAATCGCATCCCGAAATCGACCTTCTACTTGTCCATTCAATTTTTCATGGTATAATTTTGCATAATCATCACAAGCCATTTTCTGAATATAGCCTTCTCCCCTTTCCACAAAGCAATCTTGCTGATCTTCAGGAAAAGTCAAACTTAGTGCCTTTTCAATAGATAATACCTCTTCTACTAAAGCATGGCTCTCCAAAACCATATTCCAGTAATATTGATTTATATCATAAATATATTCAGATTTTCCTACTAAAAAATCATACGTATCATCTGCAAACATTTCGGGGAGTCGAGTTTCCCAAAAAGCATGAATGCCCAGTTGGTCAGTTTGTTGACCATTATAATTACTAGTCGTATGCAATGGTACATGCGCATCTCCAATATAATGCCCCATATCTGCGGAGATTCTTAATATTTTATCCAGGTTTTCTTCCACCATCGCTTTGGTTAAAGCAGTCTGCATTCGAATCAAATTATAAGGCAAGACCCCATGCTCTACAAAAGTATCTAAGGCGTACGCTTTTTTACAATCCAGCTCAAAACCATGAAAATCAAAAAAGGATTGAATGCTATCGCAATTCAGTTTCCATTTTTCAAAATATTGCGGATTATAAATATGTTGGTGAAAAAAGTCATTATAATCGGATGCTAATAAGACAACACTATCTCGGCCAAAAAATTGAGAAAAATTTTGCCCTTTCAGAATAATGTTATACTCTCCTTTTTTGGGGACATTTTTCCCAAATATCTGCAAAGTATCTTGCTTACTATCAATAATCACAATCTCTACAAATAATCGTCTAATTTCTCGAAAAGTAGTAGGTAAGATTTCTGCTTCCCATCGGTCTAAATCAATAAAATGCTTTTGTCCTTCAATTGGCACTACGTAGCGACGCATATCTGGGTCAGTAGCATGCGCAGTTAAATATTCAATATGTTTTTTATAAAAACCAATAATAGCTGAATCCAATGTAAAAACAGCCAGTCGATTAATCCTGCGATGTGCAAAAAAGCCCCAATCTCCTCTATAATCTACAAAAGCTGTCAGAAAAAATAGGGTAATGAATAAACAAGCACAAAATTTGATACACCTCATCTGGAACTAAATTTAAAATTATTAACATTTTTCCACAGATAACCCTGTAAACTTACCAACAATAAAAGTAGAATTAATTTTTAGTTGGGAAAATAGTTGCTAGGTAATAGCCAAACTAATAATTTCGCAAATCTTTTTGGTAAACATTATATATATGTTACGTAGAAAGGTAAGTCATTTACAATTATCCACAGATAACACTAACAAAAATTCAATTTTTATTAGTTGTTATACACATAGTTACTAACAAATGAAGGTATTAAAATTTGGAGGTTCATCCGTAGCTAAACCAGAGCGAATTAAAAACATTATCGAAATACTAAAAACATATCAAGCAAGGGGAGAAAAATTCACCGTTGTCTGTTCCGCTTTTAGTGGCGTGACTGATTCATTGATTGAAATGAGTACAAAAGCTGCTAATGCAGATGATTCTTATTTAGAATTATTTGAGGCATTTAGCAAAAGACATATCCAAGCAGCTAAAGATTTATTAAAGACAGAGACCGAAAAAGCCGTATTAAAAGGCTTAAAGGAAAATCATAAGACGCTGAAAGATATTTTACATGGAATTTTCCTAGTAAGAGAGGCTTCTCTAAGAACCATGGACTATGTATTGAGTTTCGGCGAGCGAAATTCGAATTATATTATCGCTCATGCGTTGACCTTAAATGGGTTGCCAGCTGATTATTTAGATGCTAGAGAAATCATTGTAACAGACAAAAATTTTGGAGCAGCAAAAGTAAACTTGGAGGTGAGTTATGAAAATATCAAAACTCATTACAAAAAAGCAGATAAGATTCAAGTCGTAACAGGTTTTGTAGCCTCCGCAAAAGGTGGATTAACCACGACTTTAGGTCGAGGAGGCTCTGATTATACCGCTGCCTTATTAGCAGCAGGTTTGGAAGCAGAAGCCATAGAAATTTGGACAGATGTAGACGGTGTTTTAACAACAGACCCAAGAAAGGTCAAAAAAGCCTTCACTATTCCAACGATGACTTATGGAGAAGCGATGGAGATGTCACATTTTGGAGCAAAAGTGATTTACCCACCGACTATTCAACCTGCATTTACAAAGAATATTCCTATTTATATAAAGAATACCTTCAATCCAACCTTCGGAGGAACTTATATTTCTAATGCAAAAGATGAAAGTGGCCCAGCAGTCAAAGGAATCTCTTCTATCGGCAATATATCCTTATTGACCCTTTCTGGTAGTGGAATGTTTGGCGTACCAGGCACAGCAGGACGTTTATTCAATGCTTTAGCCATTGCCAATGTGAATATCATATTGATTACGCAAGGTTCTTCTGAGTATTCAATCAGCTTTGCCGTACAACCTAAAGATGCTAAAAAAGCCAAAAAAGAAGTAGAAAAAGAGTTCCAATATGAAATGCGTTCAAATCTCGTCAATCCAATAAAGGTAGAAGAAAATTTAGCTGTGGTGGCGATTATTGGGGAGAATATGCGGTATCAACCTGGTATTTCAGGGATGTTATTCCGTTCATTAGGCAAAAATGGTATTAATGCGATTGCCATTGCCCAAGGTTCTTCTGAATTAAATATATCAGTTGTTATCAATAAGGAAGATGAAGCCAAAGCATTAAACGCCCTTCACGCTTCCTTCTTTTTATCCGATACTAAGGAATTACACTTATTTATGATTGGTGTAGGCTTGATAGGAAGTACACTAATCAAGCAAATCAAGGAACAAGCCGCCTATTTAAAAGAAAAGCAGTCGCTAGAAATAAAAATTGTTGGGTTGTCTAATAGTAAAAAAATGCTATTCAATCCAGAAGGCATTGATTTAGATAATTGGAAAGACAATCTGGTAGCATCAGAAAGCAAAACTTCCTTTGCTGGTTTCATCAAAAAAATGAAAGCTTTTAATCTAGCCAACACCATTTTTATAGATAATACCGCCAATAAAGAAATTGATAAATACTACGAAAGTATTTTAGACAGTAGTATTTCCATTTCAACTCCAAACAAAATAGCTACTTCTTCTTCTTATGCTCAATATCAAACGTTAAAACAAACAGCTGAGAAGCGAGGCGTACAGTTTGCGTATGAAACAAATGTAGGAGCTGGACTTCCAGTAATATCTACACTTAATGATCTAATCAATAGTGGTGATAGAATTATTAAGATAGAAGGAGTACTTTCAGGTTCATTATCTTTCATATTCAACTCCTTTAAAGAAGGAACAAAATTTAGTAGCATCGTAAAAAAAGCGAAAGAAAGAGGGTATACAGAACCAGACCCAAGAGAAGATTTAAGTGGTTTGGATGTAAGGAGAAAATTGATTATTTTATCTAGAGAAACAGGTTTGGCGATGGAACCAGAGCATGTAAGTATCCAGAATATTTTACCACAAGCTTGTAGTGATGCGGCGACTGTAGCAGAGTTGATGATAGAAATTAAAAAAGCAGATGATTATTTTGAAGCCATGCGAAAAGAAGCTGCGGATAAAGGAGGCGTATTGCGCATGATTGCCAAATTGGAAGATGGCAAGGCATCTATTGCACTAGAAAGTGTAGGTACCGATCATCCGTTTTATTCCTTAAGTGGAAGCGATAATATGATTGTGTTCACCACAGAAAGATATAGAGAACGACCGTTGGTAGTTACAGGACCAGGTGCAGGTGCAGAAGTAACAGCAGCAGGCGTTTTTGCGGAAATTATAAAAATTGGAAATTATTTGAAATAAGCTTGTGATTAGTGATTTGTGATTTGTAACTAGTAGGACTCTCAAGAAATATTAGTAGTACTACCAGTCTTTAGTAAGTGTAAACAAGACTCGTTAGAATCAGCAAACAAGCCACAACTAATTGATTATCAGTAATTTAAATAAAAAAATAACTAATTAATCAAACAAATAACTAGTCACCATTTACCAATCCCTAAAATAAATGAGTAAGTCAGGAATAAAAGTTTTTGCCCCAGCCAGCGTCGCTAATGTCGCCTGTGGTTACGATATATTAGGCTTTGCCTTGAACAAGCCTGGAGATGAGATTGTCGGGCGATTTGTAGATAAACCAGGTCTCCGCATCGTTAAGATTACAGGAGATAAAGGAAAGCTACCTTATGAAGTAGAGAAGAATACAGCAGGTTTTGCAGCCCAAAGATTATTAGAACATCTAGGGGAGGAGAAACAAGGCATAGAAATGGAGATTAGAAAGAAGATGCCTTTTGGAAGTGGGCTAGGGTCGAGTGCGGCAAGCGCAGCAGCAGGGGTAATGCTTATCAATGAGCTATTCAAGCGCCCTTTAACAAAACGAGAATTATTACCTTTTGCAGTAGCAGGAGAAGAAATAGCAGATGGTGCGTATCATGCAGATAATGTAGGGCCATCGTTGATGGGCGGGATGATTCTAGTTAGAGATAATACCACTTTAGATGTACATAAACTAGTAACACCTACAGGTTTACAAGCCACGGTTGTTTATCCGCATGTCAAGATATTAACTAGAGATGCTAGGGCTGTGTTAAGTAAGACCACTACTTTAGTAAAAACTGTTACACAAACAGGTAATTTAGGGGCTTTAATCGTAGGATTGTATCGCTCAGATTTAGACTTAATTAGTCGAGCTTTAAATGATGTAATTATCGAACCACAGCGAGCGCAGTTAATTCCACATTTCTACGAAGTCAAGGAAGCAGCCATGAATGCAGGAGCATTAGGCTGTAGTATCTCGGGCGCAGGACCATCTATCTTTGCTTTAAGCGCTAATAGTTTAATTGCCGAGCGAGCGGGAGAAGCGATGCAACGGGTTTTCGATGATAATAAAATCAAAAATGAATTATTCATTTCGACTATTAATCATGAAGGAGCAATCCTCATGTAATCGTTGAATAATAGACTTAATCATAAACCTCCAAGCTTTTAAAAAGCTTGGAGGTTTTCACATTCAAATAAGAAGTAAAATGAGACTATATAGTACCAAGAGTCCAGACAAATTTGTTGATTTAAAAGAAGCCGTATTCAAGGGTTTACCAGAAGATAATGGCTTATTCATGCCAGAATCTATACCAACCTTACCTAAATATTTTATCCAGAATCTACAAAAATATTCCTTTCAAGAAATAGCTTATAAGGTTACAAAAACTTTATTAGCAGGCGCAATCCCTAGTAAGGATATTAAGAAAATCATTGAAAAGTCCATTACTTTTCCTGCGCCTGTAGTAACGCTAGATAAGCAAACCCACATATTAGAGCTTTTTCATGGGCCATCTCTGGCATTTAAAGACTTTGGCGCACGTTTCATGGCACAGTTAATGAGCTATTTTAATAAAGGAGAAGATAGAAAACTAACCATTTTAGTAGCTACTTCAGGAGATACAGGTGGAGCAGTAGCCGCTGGATTCTATAAAACACCAGGCATTGAGGTCATTATTTTATATCCAAGTGGTAAGGTATCTAATCTACAAGAGAAGCAATTAACCACTTTAGGGCATAATATAAGTGCTTTAGAAATCAATGGTACGTTTGATGATTGCCAAGCATTGGTAAAAAAGGCTTTCTTAGATAAAGATTGTCAAACACATTTACGGCTTAGTTCTGCCAATTCTATTAATATAGCCCGTTTAATACCACAGTCCTTCTACTACTTTGAAGCATTTAAACAATTAGAGAAATCTAGGAAAAAGACAGTTTTCTGTGTACCGAGTGGTAATTTTGGAAACATCACCGCAGGGTTATTAGCACAAAAGATGGGTTTACCTATAGCTCATTTCATTGCTGCAACTAATGTAAATGATGTAGTTCCTGAGTATTTAGATTCTGGAAAGTATACACCAAGACCATCTGTACCAACGATTTCTAACGCAATGGATGTAGGAAATCCTTCCAATTTTGCTAGGATGTTAGACTTATACCAATCAGAGTGGGGTGTAATGAAAGAAAATATTTCTGGATATGCCTACGATGATGCGCAGACTAGAGTAGGCGTGAAGGAAGTTTATGATAAATATAACTATGTAATAGATACGCATGGCGCTGTAGGTTACTTAGCTTTAAAGGAATATTTACAAAAAAACAAGACGCACAGAGGCATAATATTAGAGACCGCCCACCCTTCTAAGTTTATAGATGAAGTAGAAAAGGTATTAAATAAGTCAATAGAGATACCAGAAAGATTAGCTATCTTAGCAAATAAAGAAAAGGTAGCGAAGTTTATGGAACTTAATTTCGATGATTTTAAAGCACATTTATTATCTCTATAGTGAATTATCTATCGAGTTAGACTCCTAATTAACTTAATATAGTTACTAAAAGCCTTTTATCTAAAATAAGATAAAAGGTTTTTTTATTATTAAGGCAATTAGTGAATAGTTTATAAAGACCAATAACCCGTATATTCTATGCGATGTTCTACGGGGAACAAGTTATTAACGATCCTTTCAAGCATTTTTCAAACCCTAACCGCTAGGAAATTGGAGCTAATGTTCTACGGGGAACAAGTTATTAACGATCCTTTCAAGCATTTTTCAAACCCTA
>JAFMDF010000230.1 GCA_017857395.1 Bacteroidota bacterium
TAATATAATCATTCGTTTCTTTAAAACTTACTGCTGATCTCATTTTACAAATCTGAAAATTTAGCAACAAAAAAAGGGCTACAAAACAAATTGCAGCCCTTTTTTAATCGCTTATAAAGAAAATTACAGCAGCATTTTAAAAATAAGTATTAAACCTAATGACTAAAATCATACTGCCTACTGAAAATTGCCTACTGCTACCTGAGTTACTGCGTCAATAATTCAGGTCCTTCTGCACCTGTTCCACCTACCATCAAACTAGTGATGATACATAATGCGAATAAAGCAAATGCCAAGCCCCAAGTCAATTTTTCAATAAAATCAGTAGAGCGAGCAGCACCTAACATTTGGTTAGCCGATTGACCACCAAAAGTAGAATCTACACCACCACCTTTTGGGTTTTGGATTAATACGGTTGCCATCAATAAGACACAAACCAAAGCGATTAGAATAACCATTCCTGTCAACATATCTTTTTATTTTTAAATTTTTTGTTTTACCATACAGTCATTTAAATTCATATAGTAGTTATTTTTTTAAAAAACTATATGTAACTATGTGTTATTTACTACTGTGACTATGTGGTATTATATAATGATTGTCAATTTCTGAAAAATATAATTCAAACAAATATTTTCTAGATGAATTATCGTTTACCTTCTACGAATCTTTATCGAGAAGGTTTTGAATTTTTTCAATTTCGCCTGCAAAGAAACTACTTTTTTTAGGCATAATCAAGCATAATTGCTTATACATTGCACTTGCTTTACTATATTGTCCTTGTCTAACCAATAGTTGTGCCAAGGTCTCTGAAACTAGTGCTGTATCTATTTCTAGGCTTTCTTCTGCAAAGGCGACTGTTTTTGCAAATTTTTTGCGAGCGGTTTCTCGTTTCTTTTTAATCGTTTTCCCTCTACCATTTATAATTGGCATTAAATTAATACTAGAAAGTTGACCAATATCTGCATATTGTTCTTGCCAACTATAAAACTTAGCTTTCGGAGCGGGTTTTATGATCTTTTTAGATTGATTAAAACTAGCTTCTAATCGGTCTAGACTATCAAATTTAAAGGTAGTTTTTTTAACAGGTATAGTTGCTATTTCTTTTTCTAGTGAGGGTTTTTCAATAGTAGCTTTCGGAGGTGCCTCTGCTACGATTTCTTGAGTATTGACTATATTGCTTGCTGATACTTCAACTTCGACTGGTGTTTTTTCTGCCACTTCTTTACTACTGTCTATTTCTTGGGTATCAACTATATCGCTTGCTGGCATTTCAGCTTCGGCAGGTGTTTTTCCTGCTACTTCTTCAAGATTTTCTATTTCTTCTTCATTAATTGCTGTATCGGAGACTAAAGCATTTATTTCAATGATTGGAGAGGCATTATCCACCAATGCTTCTTGTGGAATAGTCTTTTCTTCTTCGGGAAGCACTATATCTGTTCCTTCTTGAATGGAGGCTATCGTAACTGGGTCGGCTTCAGAAAATTCTATTTCAAAAGGAATTGGTGGGTTGGACGTTATTTCCTGCGGTTCTATTGGGGGACTTGGGGATTCAGGTGCTGTTTCAATATTTTCGACTTTTGTTACGATGGATTCTTCTACAATTAATTCACTTTCAGCTTCTAAAACAGTTGCTGGATGCTCGATAAAGACTGCCGAATCACTAATGGCAGGTTCTGCAACAGCTTCCGCTTCGGCCTCCTCAAATAATTCATCTACTAAGTCTGTTATTGCTGATTTATTGTTACTTATATATAAATCATTGACCTCAATAGCATCAAGAGGTAAACCATCAGTTTCTTCAATGATTTCATTAGCTGTAAAAGCAGCGGATGGGGCAGTTTCATTAACTGCTTTTTCAGATATTTCTGCTGTTACTTCATCTTCAAAATCTAGTGTTATAAATTCCTCTTCTTCCGATTCGATGACTTCTTCTGGTAGCTTTATGTC
Organism: Bacteroidota bacterium; assembly: GCA_017857395.1. Lineage (GTDB taxonomy): Bacteria > Bacteroidota > Bacteroidia > Chitinophagales > Saprospiraceae > JAFMDF01. Next base: position 1,951 of record JAFMDF010000230.1, read on the forward strand.
TTCCTTTTCAGTAGGAATACTTTGCTTGATTTCTTCTACTGGTAAGGGAGGAATTTCCTGTTGATTTACTTCGATTACATTGGGAATATCGGCTGCAAGGGATATTTCATCGGCTAAGATAGTTTCTATTTTTGCTGATTCTATGTCTTTTGATAAGCCAATAATTGGTGGCGGTAAATCGGTAGTTGGATTAGACAGGGGGATGTCTTGATTGGCTGGTTGAAATTCTTCTTGTGAAAAATTTAACGCTCCGACTTCATTAACTACCAATTTTTCTCCTAAATCTCGTTCTAGCGCAGATAGTTCTTTTAATTCTAAAAAGTCTTCTCCCATCAGAATACTTTCTTCTAAATCTTCTAATACTATTGGGTCTTCACTAAAAATACGGTGGAGATGAGAACGGTCGATGCCATAAGTTGATAATAATTCTATATTTCTATCTAAATCTGTATTGTCTTCTTGCTGGCTCTTCATTGCCAATAAATAGCGTAGGCTTAAACTATAGGGATACTGCACGACCATAGATTTCAACTCTTGGTAAGAAACCTGATGCATGTATTCTCGATTACCGAGGAATTTTAATAAATTATCTGAAGTCATAGCCCGCTTTTTTCCGTGGAAGTAAGTTTAGTCTAATTTTTTGTATTAACTAATGGTTTTCTCTAGAATAACAAGAATTTTGCAATATAAAAGGAATTGAGGAAAGGAAAAAGGGTTTTTACAATTTTCAACTTTCAATTTTTAATTTTCAACTTTCAAAAAGTGCTTATTTCTTATGGAATTGTTACGTTAATTCTATTTTTAGCTACTTATTGAATTAGCGTAAATCAACTAGAAAGTGCTTCCAGAACTTAAAGTTCTGGAAGCACTTGGCATACATCATTTACTACTAAAATGATACATTTCTACTAGATTTTAACTCGCAACTCGAATCACTTATCAATCAATAATAATTTCTTCATGGCTACACCATACGGCGTGCTTAATTGATAATAATAGACACCACCTGCTGGCAAATTTGAACCTTGAATAGTTAGTTCATTCCATCCTTTTTGCCCATTTTCCTCGGTAGATTTTAATAAGCTACCTTGAATGTCAAAAATATTAAATTGCACCTGTCCATTGTCAGGTAATTGGTATTTTATTACGGTTGTTTGAGCAAAAGGGTTAGGTTGGTTTTGAGATAATTTAAAATCAGCTTTAATCGCTTTGGTAGTGGTCGTAAAGACCAATTCGATATTTAGATGATTTGCTGCTTTATCATAAGCTTCTGCTACTAAGAAATCGGAGTTTATTTTTAATAAATCACTTAAGTTTCCAGCTTGATGTGCTTTTACTTTTAGCGTAAACAACTCCTTATTAATAACCGATTTCTCTGGTTGTTCATTGACCCAACTCGTTAGTAAATACCCTTTGTTTTTAAGCGACTGACCAATATTACTTTTCCCAAAACTAGCGTGAGTTTCAATGTTTTTAATACTCAATGCTTGATTATCTGCCTTTAGGGTATATTGAAAACCTAGTAAATCAGCCAATTTTTCTCCTTTAAAAGTAACCGTCGTGCTTTCTCCTTTTTGTAAATAGGTATCTTCAGCAATAATAGTAAATACACCCGTTTTAGTATTTCTTGAATCGGCTAATATTAAATTATTTGGCGTCGCCGTAATATTGACATCTCCTATTTTAACACCAATAAAATCAGCCGTAAGGTTTTTATCCTTTAAATTTAAAGTAACGGATTCTGGAAATTCAGTTTCAAATGGATTCGCTGGATTAGGAAATTCATAAGCAGTAGGAATAAATCGCCAAGCTGTATTTTTAGTAAAATCCGTAAGGTCTGACAATAATAACTTTCTTAATTCCAAAATGTCAGATACTGTAATTGTTCCTGTTTTATTGACGTCTGCAGCAATGATAGTATAAGGAGAATCAAATTTTTGATTACCTAAGATATGATTTTGAATCAATACCAAATCAAAGGTGGTGACCCCATTTAATGGATTAGTATTTTTATTAGGGGTAATGGTATAAGTATTTCCAATAGCTAATGCTTCAAAAGCATACCTACCATCTTCTTCATTCATTTTATCTGCTTGGGAAGTACAACTCATATTGACGGCACTAATATTCATGCCATCTTCCATTGTAATGCTGCCTGAAATTTTAGCAACTTGATTACTGGCTCCACCATTTCCAATACAAATTTCACCTGTTCTTTTGAAAGCATCCACTTCTACCTCGGATGCGCCCACTTTTTTATAGACTTCTGTTGGCAATGGTTCTTCTTTAATGAGTATGCCTGTACATACATTATCACTCAATAATTCTACTTCTATTTGGTAAATTATGGTAGAATCTGGTAAATTTAAACCTGCTATAGCACCATCAAACCAAGACATGGTAAATTGGTCTTCTTTCAAACTGAATAAACCAGTTGATAAATCTTTTAAATTCAAGTCTGTAATGCCGATTATTTTGGCAACACTTGGGTCTTCTAAATGAACGGATTTTTGAAAACCTACGATTGACTTAAAATTGAGTACATAGACAGGAATTTTTATAGTACTGCCAGCCGTTCCTGTTACTTCCCCAAAATCAAATTCAAAAGATTTATTAGTATTCAACGCTTGAATCGTATACGCTTCGCAATAAGTATCTGCGCCACAATCATTAGTAGCCGTTAAGCAAATAGTATACGTACCTTCTGTTGTGAAATTATGCGTGGCATCATTGGTATTAGTAGAGTTGCCGTCTCCAAAATCCCAACTATAAGTTGTTCCATTTTGGGTAGTATTGGTAAAAGTGCCTGCTAAATCTTGAAAGTTTAGGTCAAAATTAGCGATTGGATTATTTTCACCTGCCCCAAGCGTAACAGGAACTATCGTTGAACAACCGCCCGCATCTGTAACCGTGATATTATAATCACCTGCACCTAAATTACTGAAAGTAGCAAAAGGACTTTTTTGCGTATCGTCTAACGCATATAAATAAGGAGGAACACCTCTAGTAACATTAACTTTAATTTGACCATTAGCACTATTACAACCCGGTTCTTGGGTAATATCAATGGATGCGCTTGGTTCTTGATTATTAATATTGACGATTACATTCTGTGTCTGTTCACAACCTGCTGCATCAATAACTTTTAAAGCGTAAGTGCCTTCAGTTATATTTCTAAAGGTAGATAAACTGGTTAGCCCATCTCCAATATCGTACTGATAAGGAGCTTGACCTTGTGTAGCGATTACATCAATAGTCGCACTAGCATCTCCACAATTAGTTAATACTTCTACCGCTAAACTAGGACCATCCGTAGCAGTTATTTCAATGGTTTGACCAATTGAACAACCGTTGGCGTCTATAGCCGAAACTTCGTAAACGCCAGCCGCTAAATCGGTAAAACTAGCACTTGGATAAGCAATGCCATTTAAAGTATAATTATAAGGGCCTTGTCCTCCTGTTGGATTGAGTGTAAAGCTACCATTATCTGCACCACAAGCTGCAGGTAATTGGTCGTTTATCACTAAATTTATTTCCGAACTCCCAGCAACTTCAATCGTTTTAATTTGGCTACAATTACTAGCATCTGTAATTGTTATATCATAGCTTCCCGCACTTAGGTTTCGGAAAGTATTATTGGTAGATTCTCCTTCGCCAAAATCAAAGAAATAGGGGGCAACGCCGCCTGTTACTTGTAAGTCGAATTGTCCATCTGAGGTACTACAACTAGCTGCTTGTTGATTTACAACTTCAATTGCAGGGATTGCTGTTCCTTCGATGACGACACTTAAAGCGGTAGCACAATTATTCGCATCCGTGACACGGATAGTATAAGCACCTGCTTTTAATTCAGAAAAATCTGGATTGGAGGTAGCTTCTCCGCCAATACTAAATTTATAAGGAGGCAACCCACCAAAAGCAGATACTTTAAAACCTCCATTGGCTTCACCACAACTTGCATCTATAATATCGCCGATGCCAAAGGTAGGCGCAGGAATATTTCCTAAAGTAATGGATTGGGTAGCGGTACAACCATTATCATCGGTTAAGGTAACGACATAATTTCCGCCAGATAAATCATAGAATTCTGGATCGTCGGTTGGACCATCTCCAATATCATAAGTATAAGGCGCAAATCCTCCAAAAGCACTAACTGTAAAAGAACCATTAGCTCTATCACAACGAGCTTCAGAAGTATTTTGTACATTTATTTGTGGGCCGCCTGTACTTTCAATTTCTATAGTGGTACTTGCCGTACAATTATTATTATCCGTTAAGGTGACGGTATAAGTGCCAGCAGCTAAATTATTGAAGATTGGATTGCTTGTAGGCCCTGTTCCTAGGTCATACATAAAAGGGGGAACTCCTGTTCCTGTTACCGTTAAAATAGCATTGCTTAAATCACAAGAAGCATCTTGTTTATTAGCAATGGCTACCGTTGGTGTAGGAGAATTACTAATAGTGACAGCCATGACATCTGTACAATTATTCGCATCATAAACGGTTACGGTATAATTCCCTTCTGCTAGGCTAATAAAATTAGGATTCGTCGTAATGCCTTGACCAATATCGTAAGTATAAGGCGCTTGTCCACCAGCGGAAATTACAGAAAGTGCGCCATTGGCGTTTCCACAGGCAGCATCTTGACTCGAAACAATACTTAAAGCAGGGCTTGAAGGCTCATTGATGGTAATTGCTTGCGTGGCAGTACAATTATTCGCATCGGTAACCGTAATGACATAATTGCCAGCCGCTAAATTGGAAAAATTTGGGGTTGTAATATTGCCCGTACCAATATTATATTGAAATGGAGCCGCTCCGCCAGTTACTGAAATATTGACGGAACCAGTAGATTGGGAACAAGTTGTTTGAGTAACATTGTTGATAGCAGTCACTGGTGCTGAACTTCCATTAATATTTATATTAGCGACGGTCGAACAATCATTGGCATCCACTACCGTCACCGCATAATTGCCAGCCGTCAATCCTGTAAATTCATTGCTAGTGACCGCACCATTTCCTAAATCATAAGTATAAGGTGTTTGTCCGCCAGTAGCAGCAATTCTAAAAGAACCATTTGCACCATTACAATTATCATCTCGCATATCTGCTACAGAGACATTAATATTGCCTGTTCGTTGAATGGTAATTGCTTGGGAAGCGGAACAATTATTCGCATCCATTACTGAAATAGTATAATTACCTGCGGCTAAATTATTAAAAGAAGGAGAACGACTAATTTGTCCATTATCCAATTCGTAAATATAAGGTGCTCTACCACCCGTTGCTTCAACCGTGAAACTTCCATTTGCAGCGCCACAATTTTCATTATCCGTATTGATGATGCTTAACGATGGGGTAGGGTCTTGAGAAATAATGACGGTTAAATTGGCATCACAACCTGCTGCATCTGTAGCGGTCACCGTATAAGTACCAGCATTTAAATTGGAAAAGATAGGATTTTGTGTAGCACCGCTTCCAAAGTTGTACGTAATGGGTTGCTGTGCATTGGCAGAAGATAAGGTAAAGGCGCCATCATTTCCTGCACAACTTTCATTATTAAAACCAGAAATACCTAAATCTATGCTACAATCTGAAGGTGGAGGGGCAATACCTTCAACGTTGATACAGTCACCAAAGGCAGAAGTATTACCAGTTGCACTTGTTGCCAAACTAGTGATTTGTTCCCCACCTTGGAGCGTAATTCCATTTAAAAACGGTGCTTCTAGTCTCCAGATATTATTGACGATAGTAGTTCGACCAATCAGGGTGTTTCCTTGGCAAGGCCCAGTTTGGCAATTACTACTTGTAGTATATACTTCAACCGTTGCCCCATTATCTCCTGTTCCATTAATTACAGAAACAGACGCCGTATTAATTACTGGAGCGGTTTGTTGATTATTAGCATCTGCACTTAATTCAATGCCATTATTTTCATTACAATAGAAAGAATTACCTAGTATTTGATTATTAATAGAGCCACCGAAAACAGTTATACCAATTGGATGATAGGCAAAAATGTTCCCTTCTCCTTCGGCTGTTCCGCCAATTAAATTATTGCTATTGCCATTTCTTTCTATGATAACACCACATAATTCATTACCAATTGTTTCTGTTTGCTCGAAATTAGTCCCAATGATATTCCCTTGAACAATCGTGTTTTGTGCGCCACTTTTCATGACGATAGCACAACCATTCCATGTTCTTTGAGCGGGGTCATCTTCAAAAATGTCTTTCTCTGCGCCACAGTTATATAAAATATTTCCTTTGTTAGGTGCGCCAATAATATTAAAATCGCCACCTGTAATATCTATACCATCATCAGGAAAATTTCTAATCTCTAAACCATAAATTTCACAATTATCTGCCCTTACCCATAAGGCATTATGTGGAAAACGCCAATCGTAGCCGCTTCCATCTAAGACGATTAAAGGACGAAAAATGCCACCAGTGCCATAGCCTGGTTGAGTAGTGGCATCAATGATGGTACCGCCATCTCGTAAGAAGGGTAATTCAGTATTAGTGGTTGACCCAACATTAATTTGTTGCCTACCACCTCCATTAATATTAAACTGAATGGTATTTGGCCCTGGGGTAGCATTGGCACATTCAATGGCTGCACGTAGTGAACCATCGCCAGCATCATTGGCGGTCGTGACTAAGATAACACCATTTGCATCGGCACAATTATTAGTTTGCACCACAGCAGTCATACAATCGCTAAAAGTAGACGTTCTATCATTATTATCTAGTGCAATAGCGGTGACGTTTTCATTATTGGTTAAATCCCGATTAAATGGAGCATTTAATGTCCATGTACCATTATTTTGTACAATTGTTCTGCCTATAAAAACAGTACCTTGACAAGGCGAGTTGGCACAACCTTCTGAAATATATACTTCTATTTCATTGCTGATACTCCCTGTTCCTGTAATTTGAGTATTACTTGCTGCGGTAATAATGGGCGCAGCTTTATCATCATTTCCCCCATCTATTAATTGAATCCCCGTAAGTGTGTTACAAGACATTTCATTCTCCGTAATTCGAATACCAAAAGCATTCCTAATCCTTACGCCAATCTCGTTACCAGTGATAATATTATTTTCAATTAAGGCAAAATCAGAGCCACTTCTAGTATAAATTCCAGCCCATTCGTTGCCTAAATTAGGGTTTTGATTATAATCGGTTCCAATAATATTATTGATGATTTCTATATTATCCGCATCTGCACTGGTTACGATACCAACGCCATTAAATGGCCCGATATTCCCTGTTTCAGGGAAGAAATCTTGTTCAATTCCACAATTATAGATGACATTTCCTTTTTCTTCATCTCCAATAATGACATTATCTGCACCATTGACATCAATTCCATCATCGGGGAAATTTCGAATCTCTAGACCATAAATTTCTGTTTCATTCCCGAAAATTTCAAGCGCATTAATTGGCGCAGTCCAGCTAGGAATAGACCCATCTAAAACAATTTTGGGTTCAAAATTGCCATTAATACCATAACCAGATTGAGTGGTGGCGTCAATAATAGTGGCAGGATTAATTAAGCTGGGTAATGCCTGACCAGAGGTGCTACCGACTAGAATAATTGCTCTGTCGGTTGTTGGAATATCAAAAATAATGCGATTTGGCCCTTGAAAAATATTCGCACAATTAATGGCATCTCTCAAAGTACCAATGCCTGTATCGTTGGCGGAATTTACGATAATCGTGCCGTCAGGTTGACCACATTGACTTTTTAATGGAATAGAAAATACAGGGATACACAAGGTAAGAATAGCTACTTGTTTCAAGTAGGTAAAAAAGTTCATAAGCCCTCGGTTTTTGGCGAAGCAGCATTATAATAATTAGATAATTTAAAAATCGTACTAAACAGATTTTCAATTTATTAATTTTCTACTTCTAATGTTCATGAAATTTAGTGTGTAACGTTTGTTTTAACACAAAAAATCCAATATACTTAATTGAGTTGGTTAAAAGATTATAAGGGAGTATCAAATAGGTGTTGGTTAAATAATACGCTTATCTGGACTTAGAACTTATAATCTACTGGATAGTAATTGGACGTTACACTTAGCACAAAGTTACAAATTTTTGAAATTTCTTATTTGTATAATATTGGCATTTAGGTATAAATGGTTTTTAATATTTAATTATATGAATTAAAATAATAATTAATAAATTGATAGTCAATAAATTAAAATTAACTAATTTGATTTATTGATATAAAATTAATTTATTAAGAATTACAAAAACCGATGATAACAGGATGAAGTGCATGAATTTTAGGTATGAAATTTGAATAAAGTAATTTATCTCTACATTTATTCAAAATGCCTACACGCTATGGGAATCAACTTAATCAAGGCCAAGCCTAAAATACCTAAAAAGAATCAACCTACTTTAGTTTTTGTACATGGCGCCTGGCATGGCGCTTGGTGTTGGCAAGAACATTTTATCCCATTTTTTACTAAAAATGGCTACGAATGCTACACTTTTGACTTACCTAATCACGGCGCAAATAAAGACCAAAAAGGCATTAATCAATATCGGATTACGGATTATTTAAATCATTTAGAACTTGTTTTAGCACAAATCAATAAACCTGTTGTTTTAATTGGTCATTCTATGGGTGGCTATATTATCCAAAAGTATTTGGAAAAGGCGGATTGTGCGGCTGCAATTCTAATGATGTCTGTTCCTGGTAAGCCTATCTGGCGATTATTTTTTAGAATTTTGCTGAATCAACCACTTACAATGTTAAAAACAGTGGCAACCTTTGATTTATTTCATTTGGTTAATTCTAAAAAGAAAGCAGCTAAACTTTTATTTTCGGAAAAATTATCAACTGTTAAAAAAGAAATTTATTTTAAAAAACTAGGGACTGAATCTTTTCAAGTCATGGTCTTTGATTTTTTATTATCCAAAATTAAAAAAAGAAAGAATTTAGCTGTTCCTATGTTAGTACAAAGTGCAGAAAAAGATAATATTGTATCTGTAAGAGAAACGAAACAAACTCGGAGGTTTCAACAAACTGATTATCAATTTTTTAAAAACTTGAGCCATGATGCCATGTTAGACCCGAAATGGATATTGCCTGCGAGGGGCATCCTTAATTGGTTAGGTAAACAATTTCCTAGTCAGGAAGCGATTGAAGACCTTTCTACAAAAAATCCTATTTTAAAAATTCAATTTCCTGATGCCGTTCAAGATTTAATTATTAATTTGGGCGAAAATAATGAAATTGATGCTAACAAAACGAAAATACTGGGGCTGGGGCAATCTAAACGAGACAATTGACCCTCAAACTTTAGCCCAATACGTCGCCAATCTAAAGATGATGCTTCAAGTAAAGGAATTGGAAAACATCGAACCTATTCCTATTGAAGCCTTGAAACTAAGAGCACCTAGATTTAACTTACCAAAAAGCTTTCAAACTTTTTGTACTGGGGACAAATTAGACCGTGCTTCGCATAGCTACGGCAAATCTTTCCGAGATATTTGGAGAGGGCTGCATGGTCAATTTGATAATCCACCAGATTATGTGGCTTATCCAAAAACAGAACAAGAAATTTTGGATTTAATGCAATTTGCCACTAAGGAACAGATAGCCTTAGTTCCTTTTGGTGGAGGTTCTAGTGTATCGGGTGGGGTGGAACCGACTCATTCAGCAGCTTACCAAGGAGTCATTACGGTAAATATGCGGTATTTTGATAAAATCTTATCTATAGATAAAGCTTCTAGGTCGGCGCATATCCAAGGCGGTATTTTTGGCCCTGCGTTGGAAGCAGGTTTAAAACCGCATGGATTAACCTTAAGGCATTATCCTCAAAGTTTTGAATTTTCTACTTTAGGTGGCTGGATAGTGACTCGTTCTGGTGGTCATTTTGCTACCTTATACACGCATATAGATGAATTTGTTCAAGGTGTTCGGATGGTTACTCCACAGGGAATAATGGAAAGCAGAAGATTACCTGGACATGGTGCTGGCCCAAGTGAGGAACGCTTAGTAGCAGGTTCAGAAGGTATTTTTGGAATTGTGACTTCTGCTTGGATGCGTTTACAAGATATTCCGACTTATAAATTGACGCAAGCCATTAAATTTAAAAGCTTTGAAGCGGCGGTAGAAACGACTCGATTGATTGCACAAAGTGGGTTGAACCCTGCGAATGCTCGGTTGGTTGACCCAATAGAAGCAGCTTCAAATGGTTTAGGAGATGGGACGTCTACTATGGTTATCATCGGTTTTGAATCTCCTCATCATCCTGTTAACCATTGGATGGATTTAGCTTTAGCAATTTGTGCTAAACAAGGCGGTATTTATGAAACAAAACCAGCTAAAAGTGGCAGAAGCCAAAAAGCAGATGCTTGGAAAAATTCATTCTTAAAAGCACCTTATTTAAGAGATGAATTGATGAAAAAAGGTTTCATTTTAGAAACTTTTGAAACGGCAGTTACTTGGGATCAATTCCCTACTTTCCATAAAAATGTAAAGAAAGCGACCCAAGATGCGGTGAATAAACATTGTGGCGCAGGAACGGTTACTTGTCGATTTACGCATTTATACCCAGATGGTCCAGCGCCTTATTATACGATTATTGCCAAAGGGAAAAAAGGAGCGCAAATGGAGCAATGGGATGCTGTAAAAATAGCTGCATCCAATGCGATTATTGCTAATGGTGGGACGATTACGCATCATCATGCGGTTGGAAAAGATCATCAGCCTTATTATGCGCAACAACAATCACCTATTTTTGGACAGGCTTTGCGAGCGGTAAAAGATAAATTGGACCCTCAATGGATTTTGAATCCTGAGGTTTTGATAAAGAAATAAATAATTTTCAATTTTCAACCTGCCCGACTAGCTGTTAGGCTGGCGGGTTTAGAATTTTCAATTTTCAAAATTAGAGCGTACTGCTTTTTGAAAATTGAAAATTACTAACTACTTATAACTAAATTAATGGATTCTATCAAAGACAAATGTGCTGTTGTAACTGGAGCAGCATCAGGAATTGGACAAGCAACCGCTGTATTATTAGCTAAAAATGGTGCAAAAGTGATTGTTTCGGATATTAATGAAGCAGCTGCCGAAGAAACAGTGAAAATGATTGCGGAAGCAGGAGGAACGGCAAAGTTTATTGCTTGTAATGTAGCGGATAAGGACGCAGTAAAAGAATTAATGGTGCAAGCGATTGCTGCTTTTGGCCCTGTCAAATTTGCGGTAAATAATGCAGGAATTGGCGGTGTTTTATCCCCATTACACGAAATTAAATTCGAGAACTGGGATAGAATGATAGCGATTAATTTGAGCGGTGTTTTTTATTGTATGAAAGAAGAAATAAGTGCGATGTTGCACCATGGTGGTGGAAATATTGTCAATGTCGCTTCTTTGGCGGGATTAGGCGGAGTCCCAGGAGGAAGTCCATATTGTGCAGCAAAACATGGGGTAGTAGGACTAACACGGTCTGCTTCTATGGAGTATGCTAAATTGAATATTCGAGTAAATGCCGTTTGTCCAGGTTGGACAGAGACGGCAATTTTAGACGGTTTAAGCCCAGAAATGTTAGATACAAGTGTTCGGCGTTATGTACCGATGGGGCGCTTAGGAAAACCAATGGAAGTAGCAGAAACAATTTTATGGTTGTTAAGTGATAAGTCTTCTTTTGTTAATGGGCATTGTTTGGCGATTGATGGAGGGATGAAGGCTAGTTAAAAATGGTACTAGGTTTTGGGTGTCAGGTATCAGGCTCGTTTGATTTGATACCTGATACCCAAAACGAGATACCAGCTAATTTTTTAAGTCTTGAAAAAACTTCCAATAATTTAATGCTTAAAACTAGCTTATTTTATAAATATAACCTATTTTTGCACCCGAATTTAAAAAAATGAGATTTTATGTGCCTTTTTAGATAAAATCTTATTTATACTTAATAAAAATCAAATCAAGGAGTATTTATGTTAATTATTGATGTAAAAGATAACGAATCAATTGACAAGGCGCTAAGAAGATACAAGCGTAAATTCCAACAAGTAGGAACTTTGAAGGAATTGAGAAGAAGAAAACATTTCACAAAGCCATCGGTTGAGCGTAGAGTTGAAGTATTAAAAGCTGCTTATAAGAAAAAGAAATTCGGCGATAGCTAATTATCGTTGTTAATATATTGGAGGATTGTTCCTCAATAATGCCTGTAATCTGCCAATGTGTAGCTTACAGGCATTGTTCGTTGTGGTTAGACCATCTGTAGTATGTCCCCAACGGATTTTCTCTCTCTTATTATTTTCATAATTCCCGTTTTTTACTGCCAATAAATCCATTTCTCGATAAAAACGGTTAACTTACAGATAGTCATGCTGTTTTATCAATAATTTTCAGCTACTTAGTAGACGCTTTTTAAGACAGTTATTTTTCACGAAAATGAGAAAATGTTACACATTCCAGGGCTATTTATTACCGACTCGGAAGGGCGAGGTAGAGGTGTCTTTACCGCAGTTGATATTAATAAAGGGGACATTATTGAATTCTGCCCTTTAATTATTATTCCTCCAGACCAGAAAAAACTAATAGACAAAACCATTTTTCATGATTATTACTATAATTGGCCAGAGCCAGTAGGATCCGCTTGCGTTCCTTTAGGGTATGGTTCGATTTACAATCATTCTACCAAACCTAATGCTGAAATCGTCTTGGATATAGAGGGAAAAGTACTGCAATTTCATTGCATTAAAGCGACAGAAGCAGGCTCGGAAATTTTTGTGGATTATGCAGGTGGAGATGCTGCTGAATTAGAAACGCTTTGGTTTAAATCAGTTTAACTGGGATACTTTGACTTGGATGAAATTGAAGTTGAGATTGAGGTTGATATATTGTCATTGACAAAAAAAGGGAACCTCTCCTAAAGAAAGATTCCCTCAAAGTAGTACCCTCACAGACTAACTTTTCAAGTATTTAATACTTAGTTTTTTAGGGATTAACTGATTAAAAATCAGTTTTGCTACCTATATTTTTATCGTTACTTTTGCTATAAATTTGTCGTAATTTATTCTTTTAGTAACTCCTATAATTTTATTTTTGCTAATTGCTAATTGCTAATTGCTAATTGCTAATTGCTAATTGCTAATTGCTAATTGCTA
>JAFMDF010000231.1 GCA_017857395.1 Bacteroidota bacterium
TAAAACAATAGCTCCGCCATTTAAATGGCGGAGCTATTGTTTTATCGGTACTAAATGTAAATAACATATTATTTATATTATCTACCATTTCATTCGACCAATCCTTGCCATACACTTCTATTTATGGCGATAAAACAACGATTACGCATAATTTGATGCCTGTCTGTTAATTTATTGGGCTTCTTTATAAACAGCAAATCCAACAAATTATAATGATACAAGGCACACATTAAAAAAGCCATCCTCCAAAAGAAGATGACTTAATAACAAAACCATGTTTTTTATAAGTATTCGCTTTAAAAAATAATAATTATTACGACAATTATTTTTATCCGCTACTTTTTTTTAAAACTCGTGCAGTCTTGTGGGGGTATTACAAAAGTTTGAACAATCTTTTTAACCAAAACCAAAAAAAAATTCTGACTGCACGATTTAAAACTCCCTTCTAAAATCCTACCTAAAAAGGTAGGTTAGATTTTAATAATTAGTTTCTCAATAATATGGATATGTAGATTAATACTTAGTCAGTCAAGACTAGGTTTAATGTGTTGTTATATTAAAATGGAAATTTTGATTTACTTTGCCTGATTGATGTGATCGAGTAGCTATCTGAAAAGAGGTAGTCAAGAACCTAAACTTATTGTTAAATTAGGTCAAAAATTTTACTAAATAATTTAAAAAAAAGTATTTACTTTAGCAATCTATTAACTCTATTTTCAAATACTATACCAGATTTAATAAATATTAAAAAAATTTATGTCTAAATTACTTTATTTCAGTAAGTTCCAAATAGTACTTTTCCTAACTATCTCTTTTTCAGTACTTTTTGTAAATTGTCAACAAGCTACTCAAACAGAAAAAGTTGAAATTATTCAAAGTGCCACTGGCAAAAAGGCAATGGTGGTCTCTGCACATCATTTAGCCACTAAAGTAGGAAATGATATTTTAAGGAAAGGTGGAAATGCTATTGATGCCACAATTGCAGTTCAATATGCTTTAGCAGTTGTTTACCCAAGGGCTGGTAATATTGGTGGTGGTGGTTTTATGGTCATTAGAAGTAAAGACGGCAAATACGATAGCATTGATTATCGGGAAAAAGCGCCCAAAGCAAGTACTAAAGATATGTATCTTGATAGCTTAGGAAACGTTATTCCAGGATTGAGTAGAAATGGGCATTTAGCAGTTGGTGTACCGGGGACAGTTGAAGGGATGTTTGAAGTTCATAAAAAATATGGTCAGTTAAAAGATTTTAAGCAATTAATTCAACCCGCCATTGATTTGGCAGCCAACGGTTTTTTGCTCACACCTCTCGAAATTGAACGATTGAATAGGTTTAAAGCAGATTTCCAAAAATACAATAAATCAGACAATGCTTTTATAAAAAATACGCCTTGGATAGAAGGCGATAGATTAGTACAAGAAGAATTGGCGCATACTTTGTCTTTAATTAGAGATAAAGGCCGAGCTGGTTTTTATGAAGGAGAAACTGCGGATAAAATAGTCGCAGAAATGAAGGCTGGTAATGGAATTATTACGCATGATGACTTAACCTCCTATAATGCTAAATGGCGAGCACCTCTAGTTGGAGATTATAAAAATTTTAAAATCATCTCTATGGCACCGCCTTCTAGTGGAGGGATTGCACTTTTACAATTATTAAAAATCGTAGAAGACTATCCATTATCAGAATACGGGTTTCAATCCAAAAAAGCGATGCACTTAATGATTGAAGCAGAACGAAGAGTCTATTCTGATAGAGCTAAACATTTAGGAGATAATGATTTTTATAAAGTACCACAGGATTCTTTATTAGATAAGGTGTACATAAAGGAAAGAATGAGTGATTTTAATCCACAGAAAGCAACACCAAGTGACCTAGTCGCTGCGGGAAGCTTTGCGATTCCCATGGAATCTTTTGAAACCACCCATACTTCTGTCATTGATGTAGATGGCAATGCGGTATCTACAACCACCACTTTAAATTCAAATTTCGGTTCTAAAGTAGTGGTGACAGATGCAGGTTTCTTTTTAAATAACGAGATGGATGATTTTAGTGCTAAACCAGGCGTACCGAATCAGTTTGGTTTAGTGGGCAATGAGGCCAATGCAATCGAGCCAGAAAAGCGCATGTTAAGTTCCATGACGCCTACGATTGTCGAAAAAGATGGCGAATTATTCATGGTATTGGGTTCACCAGGTGGTTCTACTATTATTACTGCGGTTTTTCAAGTATTTTTGAATGTCGTCGAATTTGGAATGCCCTTAGATGATGCCCTTTTTGCTAAAAGATTTCACCACCAATGGTTACCAGATGTCGTTATGTATGAAAATGGCGGATTAACCGAGGCAAGTAAACAATCTTTGAAAGAGTTAGGTCATTCAATAAAAGACGTAAAATATATGGCATTGGTCAAAGCCATTCACGTTAAACCTGATGGGGAATTACACGGTGTTGGGGATAATCGAAGCGAAGACCATGCAGCAGGGTATTAAACGGGGTTGCTGGTTGCTAGTTGCTGGTTCTGCCAATTAAACTAGCAACTAGTAACCAGCAACCAGCAACTACACAACAAAAAATATGAGATACTACTTTCTAATCATTATTTTATTTTTTATCAACGATTTACAGGCTAAAGAAAAAGAGCGATTTCATAAAACAGTTGCTCAAAATGGAGATGGAGTTTATTCTTTATTAAGAAGATATAAACTATTAGATTCTCCCTGTAATCTAGAGCGGTTTTACGAATTAAATCGACTGAAAAGAAATGCGAATCTAGCAAAGGGAAAAAGCTATTTTCTACCCATCCTAATTTACGAATACAATCGAAAAAGTATTCGCACGACCATTGGCATTGACGATTGGGATTTAGCCATTAGAATACAGGAATATAATAAAGAAATGGTGAAATTGGCTTATCGGCCACAAGATTATATCGACGATAGTATTCTTTGGGTGCCCTATCATGAAATGTATTGCTCGGAAGAAACAAAATCAGAAATTGTTGAGAAACCAGAATCGGTTAAACTACGCTCTTTCCCTATTTTTGGTAAGAAGCATGAGAAAGTTCCGCTCCTAAACAAGTCCTTAGAAGGTAAAATTTATTACATTGTTAGTGGGCATGGTGGTATTGACCCTGGTGCAGTAGGCAAAGTTGGCAGAAACAAATTATGTGAAGATGAATATGCTTATGACGTAGCTATTAGATTAGCTAGAGAAATAGTTAAACGAGCAGGCACTGCCTATTTAATACTGAGGGACCCCAATGATGGTATTCGAGATAAAAAATTTTTAGGCGTAGACCAAGATGAAATTGTTTGGGGTAATTATAAAGTATCGACCAGTCAAAAAGGGCGGCTTTTTCAGCGGTCAGATGTTGTTAATGAATTAGTGGATAAAAATTTGAATGCGGGCTTAAAAGACCAAAGATTGATTGCTATTCATGTAGATTCTCGCAGCAAAAGTACCCAAACAGATGTTTTTTTCTACCATTTCCCTGGTAGCGATTCGGGTAAACGCATTGCCAATAATATTAAAAAGACGTTCTCTAAAAAATATAAAAAATATCAGAAAAATAGAGGATACCGAGGAACGGTTACAGGAAGAGACTTACACATGTTACGAGAGCCAAAATGTACTTCCGTTTATGTAGAATTGGGAAATATTTCTAACCAATTAGACCAAAAAAGATTTTTGTTAGCTAGTAATCGGCAGTTATTAGCGGAGTGGTTAATGGAAGGTTTTGTTAAGTAGACAGTCAACAGTAGGCAGTTTGTCCACGCCTGCTGACTGCCTACTGAATTACTTCATACAAGCCTTTACAAAAGCCACAAAAAGCGGATGTGGGTTTTCTACCGTACTCTTCAATTCAGGGTGATATTGTACGCCAACAAACCATGGATGCCCTTTCAATTCCACTACTTCCACCAAACCCGTATCTGGATTTACACCTGAAGGAATTAAGCCAGCTTGCTCAATTTGCGCCAAGTATTTATTATTAAATTCATAGCGATGACGGTGTCGTTCAACAATATTTTCGCTTTTATAAGCTTTAGCGGCTATAGAATTTGGGCGCAACTTGCAATCATAAGAACCCAGTCGCATAGTGCCTCCTTTTTTAGTAATTTTCTTTTGGTCTGGCATTAAATCAATCACAGGTTCTTTCGTTTTTTCATCTACCTCTGTAGATGCAGCCGCTTCAAGACCAACCACATTCCTAACAAATTCTACCACCGCGCATTGCATGCCTAAACAAATACCAAAAAATGGAACGTTGTTTTCTCGAATATATTTAATCGCATGAATTTTTCCTTCAATGCCTCTTTCTCCAAAACCAGGCGCAACTAACACCCCATCTAAATGCTTCAACCTTTTAACTACACTTCTATAATCTCCTTCTAAATGCTCCGAATGAACAGGATCTATAATCACTTTACATTCATTTACCGCACCCGCATGGATAAAGGATTCATAGATAGATTTATATGCGTCTTGCAATTCATTATATTTCCCAACCAAACCAATATGTACTTCATGAGACGGGTTCTTTAACTTACCCAAAAATTCTTTCCAGCGCTTCAAGTTAGGTTCTTTCGTATCTTTTAGCCGTAATTTAGAAATAACCAAGGTGTCCAACTTTTCCTTTAGCATTAATAAAGGCACATCATAAATGGTATCGGCATCAATCGACTCAATTACCGCATCCTTTTCAACATTACAGAATAAAGCTAGTTTTCGACGAATGTCATCATTGATAGCATACTCGGTTCGACAAACCAAAATATCTGGCTGAATACCCGTTTTCAATAATTCCTTAACCGAGTGCTGCGTCGGTTTAGTTTTTAATTCTTTAGCAGCTTTAAGATATGGAATTAAGGTTAGATGAATAACTAAACAATTGTCACTTCCTAAATCCCAACGCAGTTGTCTCAATGCTTCCAAATAAGGTAAGGATTCTATATCTCCAACCGTTCCACCTAATTCTGTTATAACAATATCATACGCAGAATTTTTGCCTAGTAATTGGACCCGCCGCTTAATTTCATCAGTAATATGAGGAATTACTTGCACCGTTTTCCCTAAATACTGCCCTTCTCTTTCTCGGTTAATAACCGTTTGATAAATTCTTCCAGTTGTCACATTATTCGCTTGAGAAGTAGGAATATTCAAAAACCGCTCATAATGGCCCAAATCTAAATCCGTTTCTGCCCCGTCATCCGTCACAAAACACTCTCCATGTTCGTAAGGATTTAAAGTACCTGGATCAACATTAATGTATGGGTCAAACTTTTGAATGGTGGTATTGAAGCCTCTGGCTTGCAATAATTTGGCGAGAGATGCGGCGATAATTCCTTTTCCCAATGAAGAAGTAACGCCTCCCGTAACAAAGATATATTTAGTCATTTTTTGCTTTTTGCGAACTTTAATTACGGGACGCAAAG
Source organism: Bacteroidota bacterium (assembly GCA_017857395.1). Lineage (GTDB taxonomy): Bacteria > Bacteroidota > Bacteroidia > Chitinophagales > Saprospiraceae > JAFMDF01. The sequence goes on from JAFMDF010000231.1 coordinate 5,440, forward strand.
GTAAGTTAAATGATAGTTAAGTTGGTAGGAATTTGGCATTATTATTAAAAGTTGAATTTTTCAATTTTTAATTTATAATTTTCAATTTTCAATTTTCAAACTTTAAAATGAAATAAAATACTGATTGCTAATTCTTTTTAAATTTAAAAAATAACAATATTTATAAAAATAAGGCGAAAAAATATTTTAAAAATATAGAATATTGAAGCGTCATTAAATACTCAATTTCCACCTCTATTTCCCGTTGAAGGGAAGAAAATTTGAAATCTAAAATTAAATTCAGCTTAAATTATTGATAAATTCAACCACCAAATCAAACAATTAAACCAAGATATTTAACGAATGAAATAAATATAGTCGTAATTTAGCCGAATTAGTCGTTCATTCGTAGATAATTAGCCGTAATACCTAAACTGAAAGTACTTTTTAAATGCAAGAACCAATCATACAAGCTAAAAAGCTCCACAAAAGTTATTTTACAGGCAAGACAGAAGTGCCTGTTATCAATAATCTGGATTTAACCCTTTATAAAGGAGATTTTACCGTTATCATGGGCAGTTCTGGATCAGGGAAGTCTACCCTACTCTATTTATTGAGTGGCTTGGAAATTACGACAAGTGGAGAAATTTGGTTGGAAGATAAACCTGTCCATTCCATGGACGAAAAGTTAATTACCCTTTTGCGAAGAGAGTATATTGGCTTTGTCTTTCAGGATTTTAATTTAGTACCCAATCTAACTTTCTTAGAAAATATTTTGATTCCTGCTTATTTGGTCAAAAATGACCGAAAAGCCTTACGAAATCGTGCCAAAGAATTGATGAAAAAGGTGGAAATTTTGGAATTAGCAGATAGATTACCTTCCGAGGTTTCTGGTGGACAACAACAAAGATGTTCTATGGCTAGAGCGGTTATCAATAACCCAAGAGTCGTCATGGCAGATGAACCCACAGGAAACCTAAATTCTTCTTCTTCTCAAGCCGTTTTAGATATTCTAACAGATTTATATAAGGAAGGACAAAGCATCGTCATGGTCACGCATGATATACGGTCGGCTTGTCGAGGTAATCGAATTATTTTCTTGAAAGATGGACAAATTGAGGATGATTTGCGATTTGACACATCGCTCAACTTGGAGGAAAAAGAGGTGCAGTTATTACAATGGTTAGCGAAGAAGGATTGGTAGAAAGTGATGAGTGATGAGTTATAAGTGATGAATTAATTCCATCTTTCTGATTTAAAACAGCTAAAAATACATGAAAAGCGTACTATTAATAACTTGGGCAAATATCAAAAGGCGAAAAATACAGACGATTCTAGTAGTCGTTTGTATTGCATTGGCGGCATTGCTGTTCTCTACGCTCATTGGCGTTGGATTGGGCATGAGTCAGCCTTTTGAAAATCTTTATGCACAACTCAATGCTTCTCATATTTTAATGAGTTTTGACATTAATGAACATGACCCAAAAAAGATTACCGCTTGGTTTGAAAAACAACCAGAAGTCGTTGAAATTACTAAGCCAAAAATCATTAAAAGGCATGCTAAAAAGCCAATCTTCAAAGGGAAAGAAATTTTTAATAATATCCAATTTTGGGAGCATCTAGGTAATTCCGCAGGTCAAGACAAGTTACATATTTTAGAAGGCGCACAAAAAGAGTTTCCTGCGCCAGGTGAAATTTGGATTCCCAATAGTTGGAAACACAAGTCAAAAATAAATCTTGGAGATACCTTGCGAATTCCAACGGATAATGGCTTATTTCCGCTAAAAGTATCTGGTATCGTTGTCAATGCCCAGCACTCCAATGGCTTGATGAACCCTACGCCTGCTTGGGTAGGCCCTGGTAGTTTACCTTTGCTTTTTCCAGTAACTGATTTATCCCTTGTCTCTGTGGGTATCCGATTAAATGATTCCGAAGTAACAGAAAAAGTTTGGGCAAGATTTCATCAAGAATATGAATACAGAGGTTTTGGAACGCTCTATGGGTTTTTCAAAAAAATCTTCCAAATCATTTATCGGATAACGGGTGGATTGCTTTTAGTCTTTGCTATTTTTGGGATTATTGTTACTTTGACTATCACCTCTTCGGTCGTCAATAGTGCTATCAAAACGGATTATAAAATGATTGGGATGTTGAAAGCACAAGGCTTTACCAATCGAAATATAATTACGGTGTATATCATTCAATTTATGGCGATTACTTGCATCGCTGTCCCTATCGGTCTTTTCGGAGGCTATTTTACCACCCAATTGGTTTTTAAGGATTTAATTGCGGCCATTGGTGCCGTCAATTTTAATATATCTTGGTTTCTACCAGCCATCTTTACCTTCATTGCTTTTCTGATTGGTATTTTAATCATTACTTATCGAACGGCAAGTCAAGCAGGGCAAATTCAACCTGTTACCGCTATTCGGTTTGGAGGACCTCCGCAACGATCTTTTACAGGATCTAAATTTAGCTTATTTACCTTAGGCTCCCGTTCTAAATTACCTATATTCTTAGGACTCCGAATGTTGATGTCCAATAAAAAGCGAGCCTTTTTAATGTTTATTGGTTTATTATTTGTAGTTTTTGTACAAGTTTTATACACCAATGTCGATAATTCTATTTTAAATTTAGATGATAATCGACCTTCTTGGGGTTATCCGAATACCGACCTATTCATTGATGCAACCAGCCCGCTAGAAGAAAATGAGGACGATATTTTTAAAGAGTTTTTAGAGGACGATGAACGAGTTAAAGCGGTCGTTAAAATGGGCGTTTATGGAGCTAATTTACCCGCCTCTGAAGGCAAAGCGCCTCAAACATTTGTCGGTTTCATTTATGATGATGAATTAGAAAACCTAGATTTGGTCAATTTGGAAGGTCGACATCCAGTTTTTGAAACAGAAATTTCTATTGGCGTTAATAGTAGTAAAGAACTCAATAAAGGCCTCGGAGACACCCTAGAAATTTTTATGGAAGGACAATTAGTTCCTTTTACGATTACTGGCGTTTATCAACATTTAAGCAACCTGAGTGAAGGTTTTAAAATGAGAATTGAAGGGATACAGGAATTAAATCCACTGTATCAAATGAGGCGCTATAATGTAATTTTATACGAAGGAGAAGACAAAGAGGCGTTCCGAGAAGAACTATTAGCCACTTATGGCAGTACTTATAAAGTCCGAACGGATTCTGAATCTCAAACGCAATTAAAAAGCATCATTGCTGGGATTAAAAGTGTATTTGTACTCGTTTCTTTCTTGTTTCTAGGTGTTTTATTTGTGACCGTCTTCAATGATACGGTTTTAAGTATTCGAGAAAATCAAAAGAATTTGGGTATCTTAAAAGCGATTGGCCTAACCCCTTTACAATTACAATTGGCATTGGTTTTAAAAGCGGTTTTCATCGCTATTCTTGCCTTGATAATTGGGGTACCGCTTTCTTTACAAATTATCCCGCATGCCATGGATGTCTTAACTGCGAATGTTGGTTTAGCTCAATTTCCTTATGTGTTTGATTTGAATAAAACGTTGTTGAATATTCCTTTGATATTAGTGCTGACGATTGGTAGTGTTTGGATTGCTTCGCAACGGTTATTGAAGATTCGACCTCGGATTCTGGTACGAGAATAACGATAAATGATGAACGATGAATTCGACTATAAAGAGAGAATTCGGGGTTTATCTACAAGTTAAAAATATTCAATAGCTGAATACTATATAAAATGAAAAATATCCTATCTATTATTGCTGTTTTCTTACTGGTTATTTCTTCACTATGTGGACAAAAAGCCACCCATCAAGCAATAGATAAATACTTAGCGAATTATCAAGAAAAAATCCCTATTCCCGGTTTTTCAATAGCCATTGTAGAAGACAATCAACTCACTTTTTCTAAAGGGTATGGCGTCGAAAAAGAAGGGTTTCCTAAAAAAATGTCTGGGAATAGTAGTTTAGGAATCGGGTCAATCGGTCGAGCGTTAACGGCTATTGGCATTATGCAATTAGTTGAAAAAGGGCAAGTTGATTTAGAAGCATCCGTAACGACTTATTTGCCTTGGTTTACCACTGCTAATAAAAATTTTAGTGATGATATTACCGTCCGCATGTGTTTGAGTAATACGACCGCTATACCTGCTCAATTTGAGGCAGTGCCTAGTTTAAATCCAGATGAATCGCTCGCTAAATTCGTGCGCTCGATGGAAGGGTATTATGTCAAAAGAAAACCTGGATTGGCTTATGAATTTAGTGACGAAGGGTATAGCATTGCAGGCTTAATTATCAGTGAACTATCAGGCATGACTTATGCGGATTATATTGAAAAAAATATTTGTGCGCCTTTAAAAATGAATCGAACGACGACTAAACCAAGTCAATTCGACGCATTAAATGTATTATATGGGCATGAAATGGCCTTGAAAAATTGTATTCCAGCAGAAAAAGGAACGATTAATGGCAATTTCTTTCCTGCTGGGTCAGAAATGAAATCCTCTGCTAATGATATGGCGAATTTAATGACCATGCTTTTGAATGAAGGGCAATTTCAAGGACAAGCTTTTTTGAAGGCAACTAGTGTAGAAGAAATTTTTAAATCCAATATTTCCTTCCAAGGTTTAGGGACAATGTTAGGTGGAAATGGGATTGATATACATTGCGGATTGAGTTGGTTGAAAATGGAAATTGAAGAACGCACTATTTTTATTCAAGTCGGGAATACAGGTACTACCGCAGCCATTGCAGGATTGAGTAGAGACCAAAATCAAGGCGTTATCATGATTTTTAACGGCGATGTCAATCGCTTGGATAGATACGTCTACCCTACTTTAGAAAACACGGTTAATAATGTCATTCACTTACTAAATGGAGAAGCCACGACTGATTTTGCGGTGATGCGTTTTGATGATCCTTATGAAGATGAAGATTACGTTTTACCAAAAGAAAAATGGTCAAAATACATTGGCAAATATTTTCCTTATGGCAAAGAAAGTCCCTTTTTTAAAGATATAACGATTGATATTTATGAAGACGAAAACGGTCAATTAGCCTTAAAATCCTTTAATGAAAAAGTGTTAAAAGGGCATTATTTACTACAATTCACCAATGAATCTAGAGCAGCTTTAAGGAATATTTCCCAGCCTAGAGAAATTCAATTTACTATTTTTCCCAATGGCGCCATTGGCGGGCTATTTATGTTTGGTACTTCCTTTAAAAAACGAGATGCTACTTTAGCCGCAAAATTTAAGCCTGTTAAAATTAATCAAGCCAAAAAGTCTTTATCCTTTTCTTTTCCTAAATCCGCTAAATACAATTGGGATGGCACTCTTTTTAAGGCAACCTTTCCAGATAAAAAAGAGACGGCATTTCAGTTGCAATTAAATGAGCTTTCTGCCACTTCTTTCGAGGCATTCACTAATCAAACTTTTGACAACCAAACCATTAGCACCAAAGGAAATTTATTAACAAAGAATTTAAGAGGCGGTATTTGGACAGAGCAAAGTATTTTTACTAATAATGATGGTAAATACCAACAGCATTTATTAATCTTTTATCAAAATGCGGTTGCCAAGCAACAAATGCAAGCTGTTTTGACGAGTCCTTATGGGCAATTTACTTCGGACATGCAAGAGGTGGTAATGTATTTGCAGCGGTCGGTTAGTTTTTAAAAAACGGAATCAATCAGCTGTCAAAATTTATAAGATAGACCAAAAACATAATACCACTGAACAGGATTATTGTCTAATTCCCGAACTATCGCTTCTTGTCTACTTTGTTTAAAAGAAACGTCAAAACCAATACCAACTCCCTTAATGGTTTTCCCTAATCCATTGGTCCATGACCAGTTATTTAAATCATCATTTTTATAACTGGCAAAACCAGAGAAACTAGTTGTCCAACTAATCCCGCCAAAGAATTTTCGAGAATATTCCGCTATTGTTTTCAACCCAAAAGAGGCTCGATTGTTATCCTTTGCAAAAACAGAATTATAATTAATTGGGTGAACAGCGACTACCATATCTTTCAAAGGTTTCCAAGTCATCCCAAACCCAATATCTAAGGTACCTGGATTGTTTAGTCGCTTTTGCAATAAACCCGTTTTATATTCTATTAACGCAGAAGTCGCTAACTTTTTAGAGACTTTATAGCCCAACAAAGAGTTGTAGGTAAAAGCATCCGCTGATACCTGAAAACCATCATTTTCTTCCACGTTATCTTTGTTAATGAAGCGTTGCCAACTCTGGGCAACTTTTAAGGTATTATTCCAAAAATATTTTTTCTCTTCTAGATTAAAAAAACCATTAAAAGAGTAGCCAATGGTACTAGCCCTTGTATTTGATTCGTTTTTAGATAGCCAATTTTGAAAACGAGAAAAATTAAAACCAACTGTGCCAAACATACCCTTTGACCAGATTGGATACACTTTTAGGCTATCTTCTAGATATTGCAGCTCTTTTTTGATTTTATTGACTTCCTCAAGTGCTTCTTTGATGTCTAAATCCCATTCTTCTAAGTCTAATTTTAAGGTTTCTTTTCTTTGTTTTAGCATTTCTTCGGTTTGAGAAAAGGCGAGATTTAAACTAAAACAGCTTAGTAATATTAGGATGATTCTTGTAATAAACATGTCGGACAATTAAATTTTTGAGGTCGGAAAAAATTAAGGCTGCAAGATAAGAAGAAATACAAAAATCTCCTTTCCTCCTCAATATAATTCCAACCTAAATTTAATTGAACAGTATCGACTGAAATCTACGCTACCAATTTACCGCCGTTTCACCACTTCAATCCCACTATCATTCCCAAAAGCAGACAAAGCATAAGTAAAACTCAACATAAAATAACGCCCTAAAGAAGTAATCCGTTGCTCTTGCACAAAATTCAATTGGCTATAGCGATTGATACCTAAATTTTGATTCAATAAATCATTGCCAGATAAAGATAAAGTACCTCTTTTATCTTTTAGGAAACGGTGTTCTATCCCCGCTTTCCATAAGGCAATATCCGTGGCTTCACCAAAAGAAGCATTCGAGTAACGAGTATAGTCAATAGTACTACTAATCGTCCAATTTTCGCCTAGATTTAAGGCGAAATCTGTGTAAAAAATCTGATTATTATAGGTTTGATTTTGTTGTATGTCTCGGTCATAATCAATTCCATTCCTAGTCCACTTATAGCCTATTGCCAGCTCTATAAGTTCCGTATTTTTATTGGTCAAATTCGCATCTAAACTAGTCGTTTTATTCTTGAATGGATTGTTTAGTTCATTCACCAAATAATTGCCTTGGTTATAATCAAAATCAGCGGTTAGGTTAATTCTACTCTTTAGAAATTTCACAGGCGCACCAAACGATAAATAACTGCTATATCGAGTAGTTTCGCCAAAATTAATCGGTTGAATGGTTTGTCTAAATTGCTCGTCAATTGTCCGAGCATTCACTATTTTATGGTTGGTAAAAGTGGCATTGGCAGCAACAAAAATACTAATCGAACTAAATTGGTCAAAAGAATTAAAATTCAATCTAAAATCGTGCAAATATTCTGGTTGTAATTCAGGGTTTCCGATATAAATATTTAAAGGGTCACTATTATCTATACTAGAAACGGTCAAGTTTTGTGAATTGTTAAGAAAATCTTAACAAAAATATAACTATTTGATTATCAATGTTAAAACTAACGTTTTGCAAGCATAAATCTTGGATTTAAAATCAAAATACTTGACCGTTCAGAGTATACAATCGGTTTTAATTGCTCTAAAGATGGTTCTCTAACCGTTGTTCGATAATCTAATCTTAGGCTTCTGGTAGCTTTAAAATCATAATTCAAATTCAATTTGGGCAGAATATTAAAAAAGTCTTTTTTCAAGGTAAAATCATTCAATAGTAAAGCGCCTTTTAAAGTCGCATTTTGAGCGTGAATCCCAGTATTTAAATTCAACTTTTTCAGCTTCCATTTATAATTTAAACCTGTTCGATGGTATAAATAATCCCGCTGAAAATGGTTGCTTAATAATGGATTAAAGACCAAGGCATTATCTCTTCTATCAAAAACATTTTTTTCTAAATCATTATGATAATTTTGGTAGGAATAATTGATTTCCAAGTATTTAGCTTTTCCTATTGGCTCTGTATACGTAATGCCTGCACCATAATTGGTTTGCTGATTATCCCTTAAATGGTCTTGTAATAAGGAATCATTGAGTGATTCGTTGACAAAGAATTGATTCAACGCCATTAAATCCGTCGTCTGTTCTTTGTCCGTTTTTTCATAAGCTCCATTTATAGTAAAAAAACGCCCTTTTTTCTTAAATCTTTTGAGGTAAGTTAAATTCGTATTCCATCTAAAATCTTCGCCGTTGGTAGCCAATTGTTGCCGACTGCTATTTTCCAAAACATTGGCTAAATTAAAAGTTTGTCTAAAGCTAGTACTACTATTATTTTTACTGGTATAGCCTAAATTAGTTCGCCATTTAATCGTTTGAAAAGAATCAATTTTACTCGAAAAATTTAAATTAAGTCGATGTCCTTTATTTTTTCGTTTAGCTTGTGCTGTTCTAGTCGAATTATAACTTTCTTCCCCTAAAATGCTTTGTTGATTTTCCGTTAAATCTATATCTTTTTGAATCCCATTATAAAAATAACTGGTATGCAATTTGGTCTTTTTATTGAGTTCCCAATTAAAATTGACGCCACCTGCTGAAGTCGTCGTAAATCCTTGATTTTTCTGACCACTATCCAAAGGCAATCCTAAATCATCTCCATCCAAAGAAATCTCACCACTTCCACCAGATAAAAGGTTATTCAAACCGCCCATCATATTGATATAATCGTTGATAGAAAAACCTTGTTCGTTGGTATTATTAAACATACCCAAAGCAGAAAACTGAATATCATGCCCAAAGCGATTGACATTAAATTTGTTTTCATAGCGTTCTTCTGTACCATAACCTCCTTTTACCTTTCCAAAATAGCCTTGTTTATGGTCTTCTTTTAAAGACAAGTTGATCGTCTTCGCTTCTCGTCCATCGTCAATACCAGAAAATTCCGCAATGTCTGATTTTTTATCAAAAACTTGTACTTTATCAATGGCATCCGCAGGTAAGTTTTTAGTCGCTATTTTAGGGTCATTCCCAAAGAACTCTTTCCCATCTACCAATACTTTTTGTACATTCTCTCCATGCGCTTTGATGTCTCCATTTCGGTCCACTTCAAGTCCTGGTAATTTTTTCAATAAATCTTCTACTGCTGCATTCGGCTTGGTCTGAAATGCCGCCGCATTATACTCAATGGTATCATTTTTCATTCGAATCGGCACAAAATCAGCTTTGACTTCCACTTCTTCTAAAAGCGTACTTTCTGGTTGTAATTGAAAAATGCCTAAATCACTATTTTTAAGGTCGCTGGCAATAGAAACTGGCTGGCTAAGGTTGGCATAACCTAGATAAGAAATTTGTAAAATATAGTCGTCGGGTGATATCCTATCTAGTTTAAATTCCCCTTTTCCATTCGTGATACCAAACTTTGCCAGCACAGAATCTTTTGCGTTTAACAGCATGACGGTCGCTCCAATTAAGGGTTTATTTAGAGTGAACTAAATTAAACTTAATTATTTTTCACATGTGACTGTAAATCAGTAAGATAT
>JAFMDF010000592.1 GCA_017857395.1 Bacteroidota bacterium
AAAGAAATTGAAGAATATTAACTGCCGCTAACTTCTTGCGCAAACCACTAGCATAGTATAAGCCAACCCCAAAGTTAAAGGCATTAGCAGCGGCTGTTCCAAAAGGAATCGTTGTGTCTATATTATCGACTAATTCTGCTTTAGCCCAATTAAAACGAGTATTGTCAAATTGAACATCTAATCCAAAACTCAATTTGCTACCATCTCTGAAGCCTACTCGATAAGCATAATCTAGTTTACCTATGGTGGTTTGGAAGATTCCTATTTCGTCAGAAACAAGGGATAAACCAATGCCACTTCTTCCTGCGGCAAAAGGGGTATGGGCAAAGGCGGTAATCGTTCGAGGTGCGCCAGTCACCCCTTGCCATTGATGCCTATAATGCGCCCCTGCATTTAGCACTTCTTTTGCGCCTGCATAGGCTGGATTATATTGTAATTTGTTGAAAACGAACATAGAATATAGGCGGTCGCTTTGACTAAACCCAGTTGAAACTAGGAAGAAAAGAATGGTAATGGTAAAAAGTAATCTCATTTGAAAATTATTATAAGTTACTGGTTAATTTTAGATTCGTTTTTGCAAAACCATCAAGTAATTTGATGATGGTCAAAACCAAAATGAAGATTAATGCGGCTGCCTAAATTACCTAAAAATGGTAATGAAATCTTGTAAAGGCGTACTTTCAGGACTTAGTTTGAGCGAATAAAAATAAGTGCCCGCAGGAAGTGGCCGACCTTTGTAAGTCCCTTCCCAATCATTATGATAAGTAGCTGCTTCATAGACTACATCTCCCCATCTATTGAAAATTTTCACCCTAGCATTAGGAAATTGGTCTAAGCAGCCAATTAAAAATTGGTCATTTACATTATCTCCATTTGGGGATAAGACATTCGGAATAAAGCAGTTATTATTCGCTCCAGAACCGAGTATGTTTATATTCACTATGGTCGTATCACAAACAGATTCACAGAAATTGCTGCATAATTTATACCTAAAATTATCTGCACCAAAGATCGTTCTTTCCGAAAAGAAAGTAAATTGTCCATTTCCATCAGCTCTAAGTGTTCCTTTATCAGGAAATTTAGTAATCGTTAATTGTAGATTTTCAAAATCATTAAAGACATCATTTTCTAATACGTTGAAAGTGATACTGTCTTCTAAGGAAATAGTATAAGCATCTGGATTAGCCTCAATGTTTGTTTCTCGATAGACTATCAGCGTATCCGAAGAAAAATCACCACAAGCTTCATTAGATAGCGTCCAGACAAAAATATGTTCTCCAAAAGGTAGATCGTTAGCGATGGTTTCTGGAAGAGAAGGATTGACGATGACGGCATTAGAAGTAGTCGTCCATCTTCCCGTATTAAATAAAGGAGTTTCTGCTATTAAGCGTACTTGAGCACCCTCACAAACAGGAACATTCACGTTTTCTTCCGAAATAAAAGCGACTTCTTCTGGTATATCGTTGACCGAAATGAAGACTTCATCCATCATGAAATCAGGACAATTGCTGGTAGAAAGTGTCCACGTAAATTGATAGGTATTGCTAGGTATTAATCCTTCTACAACTGTATTGGGGTCGTTTGGATTGATTATAAGAACTCCTAGATTAGCTTGCTCAATATTCTGCGTCCATAACATTAACTGGGCCAAGTTTAAGTGATGCACCTCGTATCGTTAGCCTAGATTCAGACCCATTTTCCGACCAAATTATGCTCTCTGTCAATGATGCGGCTAAAGCTGTTAGTAATGTATTATGGGATGGCACTTCCTGGGGAACGGTTATCCAACAAGAAATCGATTCTGATTCTAATTTAAGTGGAAAACCTTTTGTTTTCCTCTGGAATCAAGACGGTGGAGGCGTATTTAATGGGACAACTACCTTTGTCCAAGTAGAACCTATGTGCAGTCCATTAACTATTATTGGAAATGAACCGATTAATGCGGATATCTACATTAATCTAATTACGGGAATAATGCCCGTCTCTCCTGACATTAAATTATTAGTTCAAAGTAATTCGACCATTATTGATACCTTGGATATTGTCACAGCAACTGCTTCATTATTAACTTTTTCAGGAAGTAGTACAGGAAATTTCACGGTAGCTGCTGGTGATACCATTAAGTTATCTGTACTTTCTAATGAATCAACTTTAAATTTTCGAGTAGCCTATGATAGTGATACGAATCCATCAAGGATTGATTTTCCTACTACGACTGTAATTACCGTTGATGCCTTAGAAGTATACGATGCGCCCTATCCGAATGGGAATCAAATCATTAGTGCATTGAATGGGGAAACGGTATATATTCGTACCACAGTTAGTGACCCTTTTGGGGCTGCGGATGTCAATAGTTTGGATTTAGTTATTATCGATCAAAACACGACCAGCGTCATCAATACTCTTCTAACCGATGCAGACACCATAGCAACGGCAGGTTGTCAAAAGGTATACGAGTTTACTTGGAATAGTCCGCCCCTACAAGGTGCTTATGCAATAAATGTCATTGCCCACGAAGGATATGAAGGGACGGTAGCTGATACCGCTGGAATTCCTTTCAATCTAAGTTATTTAGATTTTGGTTCTCCGTGTATGCTCGAATTTAAAAATACCATGGGAGATAATGCAACGACTTATTTGCCAAATGAGACGATTTGCATTCAAATTACAGACGCTGATCAAGACACCAATAATTTAACGGTTCAAACATTAGTCGTTAATTTATCCAATAATGTCAACGGAGATATAGAATCCTTAATTTTAACGGAAACGGGTATTAGTACAGGTATGTTTTCTGGCTGCATTTCGAGCGCCGTTGCGCTGGGAAGTAGTAATGACAATGTATTATCCGCACCAGCCGCAGCGATTGTTTTTGCCACTTATGAAGACCCCGATGATGATTCGGATATATGTACTGAAAATGTCTTGATTAGTACACCAACTCCAGAATTGGTTATTTTTAAAACGTTGATTGCCCCACAAGATAGTACAGCATTGCCTTCGGATTCTATTATTTATTACGCTAGGTTCGCTTAAAAAAAAGGATAAAAATAAAATTAAGAAAAGCA
>JAFMDF010000593.1 GCA_017857395.1 Bacteroidota bacterium
AACCGCAAAGTTACAATAAATACTATTTAGAACTTCATGCGTAAACCACTAGGGATACTGTTTTGGAAGACCGACTCATCTATAATTATTGGCGAGAAAAATTAAGTGTACGCAGTCAAAATTTTCGGCTAGGACATGAAGGACAATTATTTGATATGGTCAATGACCCTGAACAACGAGTGAATGTAGCAGCGCAATTTCCTAGTATTTATGAGCAGTTAAAAACAGCTCATACTAATTGGCTAAATACGGTAGTGATAGAATTACCAAAGGAAGACACGCGTTCTTTTCCAATTGGACATCCCGATTATAAAAATACCCAAATACCAGCAAGAGACGGTCAGGCAACGGGTAAAATAAAAAGGTCTAATCGCTGGCCTAACTGTTCTTTTTTTGAAAATTGGGTGGATGTAACCGATAACATTAATTGGGCAGTAGAAGTCGTTGAAAGTGGAGATTTTGAAGTTATTGTATATTATACTTGCCCAGCAGAAGATGTTGGTGGGACATTTGAGTTGAGATTCGGTGAAAATGCTTTGCAAGGAAAGATTACCGCAGCACATAATCCTCCTTTGAAAAATGTAGAAAAATATCGTTATCCAAATGCAGAATCGTTTGTCAAAGATTTTAAACCGTTGAGTATGGGCAAAATTCATCTAGAAAAAGGAAAGGGCATTTTAAGTTTGAATGCTTTAGAGATTCCAGGGACTACGTTGATGGATTTTAGGTTGCTGATGTTGAAGCGGGTTTGAATGTAATAATTAATCTAAGTTGCGTTAAATTGTTAAATTGTTGTATTGTTGTATTGTTATATTGTTCTAGGTTAAAATCTATCTTTAGTCAACACTTTTAGTCGTTTTTAGCAATATAAACCCACAGCTTTCACCATAGAGCCAAATATGTTAAATCGACCTAAAAATCGTGGGCGGGAAAGCCTGAAGGTTTGGCTACCGATTTATTAAGGGTTTTCTTATAAAAATCTCAGTACCTAAAAAATTAAGTCAAAGACTTGAAAAATATCGACTCGAAGATACAATCTTCGAATATCGGCTCCAAAGTTGGATTGAAATTCGATGCCGATGGTCGAAGTTTGCAACTTCGACCCAGTATTTTTCATGTTTTCAACATGATTTCCTGTAAAGTCATTTTTATAAGAAAACCCTACCGATTTATTCTAGTTCTTTAAAATTTGGCTTAATTATTACTACATTAGCGGCTAATTTACCTTCTAAAGCGTTTAAAAATGCAAAAAATCGACTATTCAATTATTGTAATATTAGCGATTAGCCTACTGTTTTCCTGCAAAAACGAACCAATAACAAAGGAAAATAAGTCCACTAAAGCAGAAAAAGAGATAGTTAAATCAAAAGAACCACACCGCCCAACCTTTCATTTTACCCCACCCGAAAAATGGATGAACGACCCAAATGGGATGGTCTATTATGAAGACGAATACCATCTTTTTTATCAATTTTACCCCGATTCTACCGTTTGGGGACCTATGCATTGGGGACATGCAATAAGTTCAGATATGGTCACTTGGGAACATTTATCGATAGCACTTTATCCTGATGAATTAGGCTATATTTTTTCTGGTAGTGCCGTCATTGACTGGAAAAATACAAGTGGATTTGGAAAAGATGGAGAACCACCCATGATTGCCATTTTTACACATCATGAACCAGAAGGCGCAAAAAAAGGTACTAAAACATTCCAATATCAAAGTATCGCCTATAGTAATGATAAAGGGCGAACATGGACAAAATATGCAGGCAATCCAGTCATTCCTAATCCTGGTATTAAAGATTTTAGAGACCCAAAAGTGATTTGGGATGACGATTCTGACCAATGGGTCATGGTTTTTGCCGCTTGGGACCATGTTAAGTTTTATGGTTCACCAAATTTAAAAGATTGGACGCATTTAAGTGATTTTGGCAAAGAGTGGGGGACACATGCAGGTGTTTGGGAATGCCCCGATTTATTTCCATTAATTGTCAAAGGGAAAGGGGAGAAGAAGTGGGTTTTATTGCAGAGTTTAAATCCTGGTGGTCCAAATGGGGGCTCTGGCACGCAATATTTTATAGGGGATTTTGATGGTAAAAACTTTATCATTGACGGAGAATTTGCAGAAAATTTTAAACAAGATACTACTGTTTGGTTAGATTATGGAAGGGATAATTATGCGGGGGTAACTTGGTCAGATATTCCACAATCAGATGGTAGAAAATTATTTATCGGTTGGATGAGTAATTGGGATTATGCACAGATTGTACCAACTGAAAGTTGGCGAAGTGCAATGACGGTGGCTAGAAATTTAGTATTAAAAAGAACCAATTTAGGTTTGATGCTATTTTCAGAACCCGTCAAGGAATTAGCAGGATTACGGAAATCCACTGAAGTCATTGATGCGTCAAAAGCACCAGACGGATTTTCGGTGAGCCTAGCAGCAGATAAAAAAGTGGTAGGCGAAGTCAACCTTAAATTTTCTATTCCTAAAGGGGCAAAAACAAAAATTACTTTAGAGTTGTCTAATACTAAAAATGAAAAATATCAGATTGGCTATAATGCAGCAACTAACGAGTTTTTTAGCGACCGTCGAGCGGCTGGAAAAATAGCTTTTTCGGATAAGTTTGCGGATAAAATACACACCGCTCCTCGTTTTTCTGAAAATCCAATCATTGAATTACAAATCTTTTTAGATGTGGCTTCAGCTGAATTATTTGCGGATAAAGGATGGACGGTGATGACCGATATTTTTTTTCCGAATGAAGATTTTAATCAATTGGAATTAATAGCAGATGGGGAGATAGAATTGTATAAAAGTAAAGTTCATTGGTATTAAAATAGGGTAGTGATTGGTGATTAGAAACTAGTGATTGGTCTAGGTTTTGACAGAACACTAGTTAAATAATTACTTACTTTGTAGTAACTAGTTAACACTAATTTTCTAGAAGGGAAAAATAAATTATTTTTATGCCGATAGGTTTAAAGCGAATTTGAATTAGGGAGTATATCCTAATTTAAATTAAGCAAAAAGCAACTATTTCTAAATTTACCTTACTACT
>JAFMDF010000232.1 GCA_017857395.1 Bacteroidota bacterium
AAGAAAGATAATACATTGATTATCAATATTGTCCAACTTTACGTGGGTAGCCGAAAATTGCACTGTTCCTTAATAGTGATTCTCGCTATTTTCCTCGCCCATTTTTAGCTGAATTTGTAGCAAATCTAGTAATAATCGCAAACAATTGATTAACAGTGTTTTAGTACACGAAATTGATGAAAAAATGCACCTTTTGACCAAAATAACTCCCATTTTTGGCGAAAATGTCCACCTTTTTGACGAAAATATCCACATCCAAACAGCAAATTCAACCGACCTTTATCGGACGAAATCAGCCTTTAGTCAGAATTCTATAATCTTTAAATTTACAGTCTATGTTGTCCCTACTCACCTCTATTCGTTATAAATTTTTTCTTTTTTTATGTCTATTTCTAAGTATTACCCTTTCCGCTCAAAATACGATTTATGTCAAACAAAATACCCCTGCGGGGAATGATGGCAGCTCTTGGGCGAATGCCTATGATGATTTGCAGGATGCACTAGCCGCTGCTGGTGATGGTGACAAAATCTGGGTGGCTAAAGGTACCTACTATCCTTCTACGACGGATGCAACTGTTTCTTTTGTTATTCCAGATGATATTGAATTGTATGGGGGGTTTATCGGGGAAGAGGGAAGCGATTATGATTTAGCAAATAGAAATTTTCTGGAAAATGAAACACTACTTAGTGGGAATAATTTCTCCAGTATTGTGATACGCAATAGTTTTAATAATCCCATTGTAGATGGATTTACCATAACTAAAGCATTCGAGGGCACTGGCTGGTCTATTAGTGGTGACCCTACTATTAAAAACTGTGTATTTAAAGACAATGTATCAACGTCTAATGGCGGTGCAGTGAGTAACAGCACTTTTAGCAGCCCTACCTTCCTGAATTGTTCTTTTATTAATAATTCTTCAAAAAGTAATGGTGGTGCTATATATAGTAACCGTAGTAATTTCAAACTTATCAACTGTATCTTTAAAGGGAATAAGGGAGCAGATGGAGGGGCTATTCATCTTTTTAGAGGTAGGCCTGAATTAGTGAATTGTTTATTTACCCTCAATACAGCTGACCTAAATGGGGGTGCTATTTATAATCATGAAGCTAGTCCCATTATTACTAATGGTACATTCAGTGGAAATGAAGCAACAGCTGAAGGTGGTGCTATTTATGCTAGCAATAGCATAAGTTCCCCTCAATTTATTAATACAATTATTTGGGGAAATAAAGACGTAGAAGGTGCTTCTTCAATTGTCGGAGGTTCTTCTACTTATTCTCATAGCCTAGTAGAAGGGCTTACAAGTAAAGATGGAAATAATAATATAGATGGAAGTACGAATCCTCTTTTTGTAAACTCGACTGAGGGTAATCTACATTTGACTGAATGTTCTCCGGTTATAAACAAAGGGGATATTACAGCGAATAGTTCTGATACCGATTTAGATGGCAATAGTAGAAATTTTTCTATTATTGATTTAGGAGTTTTTGAATATCAAGGATTAGCACATACGGAAACTATCTATGTAAAAGCGGATGCGAATGGTTCGAATGATGGTTCAAGCTGGACGAATGCTTTTACCGATTTTCAGGATGCTTTATTGCTAACTCCTGAATGTCCTATTATAAAACAAATCTGGGTAGCTAAAGGTACTTACTCCCCTTCTACAACGAATGAAAATGTTTCTTTAGTTATTCCAGATGGCATAAAAATCTATGGTGGATTGGTGGGCAATGAGCCAGCAAACAAAGACTTAAATACTAGAGACATTAAAATGAATGAAACCAAATTGAGTGGCTATAGATTTACCGCCACAAATGTAGGAGAAACCACGATTATAGATGGATTTATTATTTCTTCTATTAATGAGGAGACTTTTTTAAATTCAGAAGGATTCCAAGTTTGGGAGGGTACCGGAACAACATGGAAGAATGATAATGCTCGTCTGACTATCAAAAATTGTTCGTTCATTAATAATAGAGGTTTTATAGGAGCTATTCATAATCTTAGTAGTAATCCACTTATTGAAAATTGTCTCTTTAAGGGCAATTATGCTCATGAAAGCGGAGGAGCTATCCATAATTCTAGCAGCCTCCCTAGATTGTTAAATTGCATATTTGTGAGTAATGCCGCTAAAAAATACGGTGGTGCTATAGATAATTATCAAAGTAACGCCGAGGTTATTAATTGTACTTTTAATAGCAATCATTCCGGAGAAGGTGGATTTATAGTGGGGGAAACGGTATCCGCAGGGGGAGGAGCTATTAATAATCACACCAGTAATCCCAAAATTAGGAACACGATTATCTGGGGAAACACTGAAACTTCAGGTGTAAACAATTTTCGGCGGTCAATATTAAATCGATTTGGTTCTACCCCTGAGTATGCTAATTGTATTTTGCAAGATCAGGACTATAATGTGAATGGATCACCACAATATACTGACATTGGGGGAACGCTGTCTTTAGATCCAGGATTTGTTAATGCACCTTCAAATTTGAGATTAGTATCTTGCAATTCTCCTGCCTTTGATGCTGGAGATGCTACTTTGTTTCCAAATGTAGCTACAGCTACAGATTTTGCTGGCACCCCACGTAAACTAGGGGAAAATATTGATATAGGTGCTTATGAATATCAAGGAGTATCGTTCACTATCCTCTATGTAAAAGCAGATGCAACAGGAAATAATACAGGTACTAGTTGGACGAATGCTTTTACTGATTTACAGGATGCTTTAATTTTAGCTTCCCAATGTACAAATTTCAAACAAATCTGGGTGGCCAAAGGCACTTATTACCCCACCACTAGCAAAGACCGAACCATTTCTTTTAGCATCTCCGATGGCATAGAAATTTATGGTGGTTTTGTTGGGAATGAACCACCTACCTATAATTTGAGTAATAGAGCCATTCAAAATAACGAAACAATTCTGAGTGGAGATATTGGGATCCAAGAAGATGATAGTGATAATTCTTCCCAGATAATTACTGCTGCGAATGTAGGAGTAACGACCATTATAGATGGGTTCACCATTTCCGATGCTATTAATACCGCATGGAAGAATACGAATGCTTCTCCTATTATCAAAAATTGTTCTTTTAAGGCAAATAAAAATAAGACTGGAAGTGCAGGGGCTATTCTTAATATAAATAGTAATCCAGTATTCGAGAATTGTTCCTTTATCAGTAATGAGGCAAAGGCAGGAAGCGGAGGGGCTATTGGTAATTCTAGTAGTGACCCTAAATTGGTGAACTGTTTATTTACAGGCAATACTGCTAGCGCAGACGGTGGTGCAATAGATAATTACCTAAGTAATCCTGAAATTATTAATTGTACTTTTAGTAAAAATGTAGCTACCAATAAAGGCGGTGCTATAAAAAATTTCACTGGTAGTCCCCAAATTATTAATACAATCATCTGGGGAAACACTGCAGCCAATGGAAATAGTATTACTAATCAAGCTGGCGCAACCCCCATCTACCGCTACAGTCTTATTGAAGAGGTAGAGGCAGGTCCAACAATAAATGGAAAAACAATAAATGGAAATTTAGATGGCAGCAACCCTGATAATGATCCACTTTTTGAAGGGCCAGATGATTTTAATTTAGATCCATTTTCTCCTGCTATTGGCGCTGGGGATAATGCTAGTTTTACAAATCTGGAATCGGCTAAAGACTTGGCAGGGCAAAATCGAAAAATAGGTAGAAACATTGATTTGGGCGCCTACGAATTTCAAAAAGATCCAGGTATACTTACTGCTACTAGTGTTAAGGATAAGGACACTTATAATGACGCTTATATTGATGTCCACTGGAAATTACTCAAAAATGTTTGCCTATCTAATGGAGGATTACCTTTTGACAATGGCGTATATATTCAATTGGAGGATGATAATGGAACAGAACTATTTACTCAAACAATTACTGATTTAAGTGAAATTGGTGCAGTCTATGATAGCTCTTATCACCACTTTGTTGGCCCCGATAAAACGATTAATTATACCTTAAATGTTTATCAAATTGGTGTTGGAAATAAACTTTGTCATTTAACAGAGGTGGGGCAAACAGACGTCTATCGAGGATTTCAATCTTTTACCGCCTCAGATAAAACCTTAGAGGAAGCGTCCCTTAAGGGAATTGAACTAAAATGGACCAGTAATTCTGCCTTGCCAGATCGGTTCAATATTTTTAGAGATGACACTATTTTTGTTGCTGCTGTAGACACCCTTGCAATGGGTAGCACCTATACTTTTAGAGATACTTTTGTAGAAAATAACCCCAAAAGCATTATTAATGGTCAAACCCATAAATATTGTATCGAAATTTATTCTGATCAACTGAACCAGTCTTTTTCAAAAAGGTGTGAGGAGGAGGGCAGCACTCCAGCTATTAGCCTAACTGCATCAGTCAACTTAGAAGATAGGATAAACCTAGAATGGGATGCGGAGGTCACCGCTTTAGCAGATAGAATGGAGGTATTGGTGAATGGTTCTATAACACGGAAGTTATCGGTCAATGAATCCTTTCCTTATAGTTTGTCTGGTTTATCCGTCATACCGGGGGACACCCTTTCTATTGGATTACGTTTATTAGATAGCAAAGGAAATATTCTAGCAACGGACTATGACGATGGCTATATACCGCCTAATGGAAAAATTTCAGGCTATGTGACCACTAAGACTGGCGCATTTCCTATTCAAGGAGCTACTCTTATTGCTAGTGCCTTGGTCAATGGGCAAACCATTATTGACAGTACTCTTAGTGATATAAATGGATATTATGAAATAGATAGTATTTTCTATAACCAGCAAAACACCTTTACTGTAAGTATCAAAAAAGGGGCTGGAGAAATGGTTAAGACCTTTAACCCCGAATCCAAACAAATCACTTTAAGTCAGTTAATTCCTGAAGGAACGCTTGATTTTCTACAAGTGGAAAGTTTTCCGAAAGGCTCAACGAATTTGGCGATTGATGACTTAAAAGCTCAGCAGATACCTGGACAAAGTGCGCTTGAATTCGATATAGCGTTCAATTCCGATGTTTTCCCGACCTATTTAAAAATCAAAAGAGGGACGGAAGAACTAACGACATTGGAAGTGAATAGTGATGGGCAGCCTTTTATTTATAAAGATTCGACAGGGATACCCAAAGGAGATTATACGTATGAATTTACTTTATTTGCTATTAGAGCAGATTCCCTCAATGAAGATACCAAAGACACGACGCTTGTGTTTCCTGAGCTTCCGCTAAGTACCAACTTAAAAGCTACCTCTATTGAGGAGGAAGGATATACCGTAATTACTTGGGACGAAAATTCTACTAGTCTTTCTGGTTTAAAATTGTTTAGAATTACGGATACAGATTCTCTGCAAATTGCTTCGTTGGATCCGATGACCACTGAATTTATAGATTGGAAGGGTTTTCCAGGGGTGAACTATACTTATAAACTGATTCCTTATAGAACGGTTGGAGAAATTGATTACGATGCTATCCCAATTAGGAGTGATGAAGCACTATATCCTGTTCTACCACCAGCCTCAAGTCTAAAAGCTATGCTTGGTGTGGATTGGATTAGCTTTACTTGGAAAAAGGAGGCAAAATTAAATAATGAATACAATTACACTGGCTTTTTAATTGAAAGAAGTCATGCTGATACCATATTGAATTCCATTGTCTTTAAGCATTTTTCCACTGCTTTTGTGGATTATACTGGTGCACCTAATAAAGCATACACCTATACGATTTATACGGTTAAACAATTAGCAGATACTTTGGCTAAGTCTGAACCTATACAGATTGATGCAACCTTCCTACCAATGTCTGCTCCTACGGGTTTAGCAGCTGCTGCAGAAGCGTTAAATCAAATAGCGTTAAAGTGGACAGCACCTGAAAATACTAGTAATTTAGATGGGTATGGTATTTTTGATAAAGATGATGTCTTATTGAGTACTACTAATATTACACAAACCAAAGATACCATTCCTGCCAACCATGCTGAAGCGCAAAAATATAAAGTAAAAGCTTTTCGGTACATTAACGGTTTCCCAATATATTCTACGCCAGCCGAGAGTGATAATGTAAAGCCTAATTTACCTGGTAGTCCCCAAAATCAGCTTGCTGATATTGCTAATTTTCATGCTTCTGATAATTATATCAATCAGGTACACTTAACTTGGGACTATCCAGAATATGTTTTAGCCGAATTTGAAATTTTTCGAGAGGAGATGATATTAGATACAATAGGTGTAGCTGAACGAGCTTACTTTGATACTACTGCCATAGCTGGTAAGGAATATAAGTACATTATTAGGTCGTTCAGAAAAATGGACGGTAAAGACTATGCTTCCAGAAAAGTAGCTGATCGTGGTAGGGTATTACCTAGTATACAAAACATTAGTGGCATCGTTTCTTCTAGCCCTAATAATCGAGCAGTAAGTGGTGTAAAAATATTCCTTAAACATAACGATTATCAGTTATTTACATTTACGGACACGAGTGGTTATTATCAGTTTAGGGAGGTTCCCCTTAAGCGTTTAGGAGCGGTAACACTGGAGGTGATCACTTTTAATTCAAATAATACTCAAACATTGGCGTATGAGGAGGGAATCACCAATTATGTGCGCAATTTTACCCAAACTTATGAGCCACCTATTCCTGATACCCTTGCCGCCGCAGCGATTTCAAGTTTAGATATTTATGAACTTGACTGTGAAACTGGCGTACGACTCATCTGGACAACGACCAATAATAATTATGATGGATTTGAGGTCAAAAGAGGGCCTAAATCATTGGGCTTGGTAGCGAAAGGAATGCCCATGGTTTTTACAGATCTTTCAGCTGAACCAGCCGTCATTCAGCCTTATACGGTTCGACCTTATCTAGAAAACGAAACAGGTAATAAAACCTCTGGCAATGGATACATAGGCCTTACCCGAATTCCTCCTGTTTTTCCAGTCGAAGGACTCTATGCTTCCGCTTCAATAGCGAGTAATGAAGTTACGCTTTTTTGGAACTACCCTTGTCAGGAAACTACGTATTATATCATTCGGAGGGACGAAGCATATCTAGGCAAAGTGGCGCATGATGAAAATATGACCTTTAGGGATACTACTGGTGTACAAGGCATGACGTATCATTATACGGTTACCGCCATAAAGGAAAGGAAAGATGGAGATCATTCGTCCTTACCTGAGGAGGTTATAGTAACCTACCCTGATATAATGCCCATTATGAATTTAGGGGTAACCGAACCTGTTACTAGCAAAATAATGTCGTACATCAATGTTGATGATGAAAATTTTCCCTTTGCTCTAAGAGATGACTATGCTTTAAATCATACCTTGTTGGAATGGTCTTATGATAGCAAGCATTGTAATGGCTTTACCATTTACAGAGACGAGCAGGAGTTAGTTACTTTACCCTGTGATAGTACAAGTTTTAGAGATTATACAGGACATCCTACTTCAAATTATACCTATGCTATTCGGGTAAATTTAGAAAGAGAGGGTATGCCGTTAAAATCAGATGGAGATACTGCATCCATTATTTTTCCCCAATTGGCTATGCCGTATGACTTTAAAGGAACTAGAGAACTAACTATTGGTAATATTGAACTTGAATTCATCTACGATACAGAAGGTTTTGATGGATTTAATATTTATCGTTCAGAAAGTTTGCCTGTGACAACAGCCAGTAAAAAAATTGGTACGGTCACCGAATATACCCCAGGAGCTATTATAAAGTTTATGGATAATACAGGAAATCCTGAAAAATACTATTATTATGGCGTGAGTGCTTTTGATGTTCGTTCTCACTATGATAAACCTGAGGCTAATATTACCTACGAATCTAAACTCACTACTATAGGCCCTTTTGCTTATCCAAAATTGCCAGTAGTAACTTCCTTGAAAGCAACGACAAATTTATCTAACCAAATTAATGTTAGTTGGGAATACAGTAATGATGCGCCACATACTAATTTTATCTTGTTTCGAAAAGCAGCATCTCAATCATCAGCTTATAGTCATCTAGCCACTCTTGGAAGAGGAGAACGAATATATGAAGACCTTATTAATACCAAGGATCCTAATGCACTTACTTACAATTATAAAATTGTAGCTGTTAGCGCAAAAGGGACTTCAGAGCTTTCTGCTATTGCTCAAGGAGCGATAAAAGTTGAGGATTATTATGATACAAAAATGGCTATAGGAGGCACAGTCGGTGAAGAATTTGGTTACAGCATAGCCACAGATGGTGACTGGTTGGTGGCGGGTGCCCCTGGTGCTGATAATAATAAGGGTGCGGTATATTTATATAAATTTGAGGATTATGAATGGGTTTTGAAAGATAAGCAACAAGGAAGAGCAGATTCACGCTATGGATCTGCTGTTGATATATCAGGGAAGCATGTAATTGTTGGAGGTCCTGGAAAAAAATTTGCAGATATTTGGAAAATTGAAAATGATAAATTAGTCTATTCTGTCGATTTGGGAGACGGGATTCCATCTCCCCATAGTTCGTCAATACCTACTAATTTAGGAAATCTTGTTTCTATAAGTGAGGACTGGGCTGCCTTTTCATCTACCAGTGGTAATATAGTGTATTTATTTAAGTATAATAATAACACATTAACATTTGAATGGCAAACCCTTATTACTTTATTTCCTGATGTAAAAGGAATAAAAGGTATGGATTTTCATAATGAAGGTTTTATAGTTAGTTGTAGTGATGAAATAAATTATCATGTAATCGCCAATTTTTCTCCAACAGAGTATGTTTTTAATGACAATATAAGCTATACATGGGACCCGACTTATGTTGTTTATCCTAATCAGAAACCCAATTTTTTTACCGTAAATAATGGTTATATTTTGGTACATAACTCGTTTGGAGGCTTTGCCTATCAAATATTATCCAATGGTAGTTTTTCAACTCCAAGAACACTATCCGGCCCTGTTACTGGTCCACATTTGCAGCCAATGGCCTTTAATAGTAATCGCGCAGCGGTATATGGAGGAGATGGTTTTGTAATATTGTATGATTTTAAATCAGCATCTGATTCTTGGGATTTCATAAATTCCTATTTTCCTAGACACAGCGGTGAGGTCGACTTTGGATGGGGGGTTGCAGTGAAGGACAATCAATTGATTGTGAGTGACCCTAAATGGAACGGTGAGCAAGGTAGAATCGATTATTACTATAATGCAGCACTAACAAATGTCAGCGCAAGTGCAGGGGGTTTCTCCACAAAAACCCGTATTCAATGGGTGTATGAAGGTGACACAGACGTACTCAAAGAATTTAAGATCTATCGGGATGACCTAGAAATCGCTACAGCCCCTGTTTCCGCTACGGATGTATTTGATTCGGATGGCGCAGCAGGAAAGAAGTATGCCTATCGGGTAGAAGCTATCTTAAAAAATGAAGAGGCTGTAGATAGTCGAGCAGCTATCGGATGGCGCAAGGGAAGCGGCGAAATATCGGGTACAGTAAAAACCCTTCAGGGAAATGTGCCAATTGGTGGAGTCACCATCACTGCCGAGGGCGAGGTCGATGGAGAATTTTATACTTATGAGGGAATGACCGATGAAGATGGTATCTTTAAGTTTACGGGGGTCTATGTTGGAGAGGAGCCGGTAGATTACATAATTACTGCCTCTTATATTAGCAATGGAGAAGCGCATTTATTTGTGGATTCCGAACAAACCGCAACGCTTCGACCAGAGAATGCGATAGCCAGTGGTTTAGCGTTTTTGGACCGAACGGCTTATGTAGTCACTGGTAAGGTGCAAAGAGCAAATAGCGTTTGTGGTTTGGAAGGCATTCAAATAAACCTGTTTTCTATTATTGATAATGATAATAATAATAAACTAGATACGATACCAGAGATATTTACCACGAATGCGGAAGGCAATTACAATATAGTGATTAATCCTTTTCAAGAAAATTTGACAAAAATTCGGATAGAAATTCCTAATAAACAGCTAACAGGAGAGGATATAGTCAATGACACTACTTTATTTGTCTTTAATGAGGAAAATGTTGATACGAACTTTATTGAGTTTACAGAGTTTCCCGTCGATTTTCCGATTCAAACAGATACCAACTTTATAGACCAATTAACTTACCCCGTCACCATAAAAGTACAAGATGCTTGTGAAGTGCCTATTTCGGATAATCCGGGGGATCAATTTAGGGTGCGGGTAGCTTCTACCGATGGTTGTTATAATAAAGTGTGGCCCACAAATGAAGTAGGAGAAATTGAGCTAGACTTACCCCCACTTAAATATAACCTTCGAGTAGAAAGCGTAAATAATAATACCTTAAAAAATCAATTGGTACTTGATTATTTGAAGTTTAGACCTAAAGTATTGGATTTATTAGCCGTACATAAAGACCGTGGTATAAATACAGTACTAATTGCCAAGGATTCCTTGGAATTAACAAAAAAATTCACTTATCATCGTCCACCTACCATTAGCCTAGTAAGTAGTTTAGAGACCCCATGTGCGGAGGATAATAGTTTTGCCGTCTTTCGTCAGGGACAGGACTATAAATTTCAGTTTACAGTCACAGAAGAACATGATGGCGCAAATTGCCCTGTAAAAGAAGGGTTTTTAAAAATTACCAATCCTGGGGCCTTAAAGACAGATTCTTTACACTCGATTAAGCCCAATGGGGAAATTCCAGCCTTCTCTTGGACTGCTGCTACTCCGAATGTGGTATTTCCTTATAAATGGACCATAACGGTAGATTATTTGGACGCCGATACCGTATTTCAAGGACGGTTTCAACAAATTATATTTATAGAAGGATCGGCTGGTATTCCTGGTAATGACATCGTTCTTGATATAGATACCTTTAATCAATCGAAAATTCCTACTTTTATTTTACGAGACCCACCAGGAGATGGTAGCTTTAGTACGATAGCGGAAGGGCAGACTATTCAAAAATCTATGACTATTGCACAAACTGCGGATAAGGCGGTAGAAGGTTTTCTTAAATCGAAACTCGTTGTTGCGGGTATCAGTGCAGAGTTCAATAGTTCCACAATACTAGGAGGTATTAATGGAGAAGGCAACAGTTTTGATTATGAAGTGACAACCAATAGAGAAATTTCTACGTCAGCTGAATTAACTGGGGAGGATGCAGATATAATTGTAGGTTATGGTTTTGCCCAACAATATGGATTGAGTCAGAAATTAGTTTTGAATGCGGATGGTTGTACAGCTAGAAACGTACAACAAACAGCCTATACCCCTACAAGAGTAACTACCGAATGGGTGTATACAGTTGGGCATATAAAAAATATCATAGCTGCTTATAAAGCAGATATTAAAAAGGTTAATAATGGAACCAAAACCATAAAAAAGAATGGTGGCACATTCGTTACCGTAGCTGAATTAGAGACAGACCAAGAAAACTGGGAATCTGTATTAGAATACCATCGTATTAATACGCTTCCTCATTATAATTTATGTACGAAGAAAAAAATGGATAATCCAAATGAGGAGGCTTATATTGATGCTTTAAATACGGAAATTAATGTTTGGCAAAAAGAATTTTGCCCACTCTTTGGAACGACGTATGATCCTATAAAAAGAGCCTATGAAACAACTACAGTAAACAATAAGGATACTATTTTGTTTGATGAAAATAAATTATGGAATCAAAATTTAATTAATACATATAATAAATTTTCTACTGCAATCAGGAATATTGAGGGATTAAAAGAAGCAGATTTGCTCGAAGGAGGGGATTTGGCGGACTGGCGATTTAATGAAAGTAGCCTAGAAGAAGAAGGGGCCTATGTTGATGCAGATTATGAAGCTAGCTTTGGGGTTGAAGCCAAAAATTTCACCTTTGCAGGTGGAACTAGTCAAACTTTTAGTGTAAGCGGTGCAAGGGCCAGCACAACTTCCTATACAAATTCTTTTTATCTTAATACTGAGAACGAAGCGGCAGTGGGAGGTGAGGGTGAAATAACGTTAGTGGCGGGTTCCCCATTTTTAAGTTTTTCCAAGGGGGTCTTGAAAGGAGAGGCATCAGCAGGATTAAAGCTAAAGGTCGATTATAACTTTACGCAAGACCGTTCATATACAGAAACCAAAACAGTAGAAATGAGCTACACTTTAGCGGATAATGATCCTGGCGATCAATATAGCGTTACAGTCATCAATGGCATAGCCTCTAATCATACCCCTTATTTTAATTTATTGGGTGGTCGTACCAGTTGCCCTGTAGAAGTAGGAGCTATTCATAGAGATAAGGCAGATATTCAGTGGTTTGACCCAGAAAAGGGCGTATCATTAGGAAAGGACTACACCATTCCTGGCTTAGTTCCAGCTGATGAGGCCGCTGTTGCTTATTTACAGATTACCAATCTAAATCCTTTTGGAGAGGCAAGAGATGTGACGGTTTTTTTAGAAAATTCTGTTAATAGGTATGGGGCGGTTGTAAGGTTGGGGAGTGCTTTTCTAGGCGAAGATATTATTGAAGATTTGGAAGCTAAAGATCCCCTCATTTTACCAGTAACCTTGGAGCGTGGTTTTTTTAGCTACCTACACGAAGATATCCAAGTTTCTGCCCGACATACTTGCCGAGACGGGACAGAGCCTACCTTAAACGGAGTTAGTTTGGGAGGAGACAGAGATGATGTATTTCTAACTGCGAGTTTTAGAACGCCCTGTAGTCCAGTAACTATTGTTACACCAGATAATAACTGGATTCTTCGGAAAAATAATTTTGATAAAGATGCGGAAAAACTAAGGATAGGCGTCCGAGATTATGACCCATCTAATGAAGACCTGACCCATCTACGTTTTGAATACCGTCGGTTGGATAGCGGAGAGGATTGGGCAAAAATGCCCGACCCTGATAAGAATAATATTCCTTTTGAGATTACCGGATCAGAATTAGAAAACTATAATAAGACGATAATAGGAGAAAAGACTTTCTATTATGACTGGAATATCGCTAATTTAACTTTATTGGATGGCGACTACGAAATCCGAGCAGTCATACGTTGTGAAAACATTGGAGTAGAAACGTTTTCCAATATAGTATCAGGCAGAATAGACCGAACCAATCCCGAATTATTTGGTACGCCTCAGCCAGCTGATGGATTCTGGACAAATGGAGATGAAATATCAGTTACCTTTAATAAATTATTAGATTGTACTTTATTTGATGGTATTACGGAGGATGGGGGGAATGGGGAAGCGACTTATGCATTATACAATTACAGATTGGGTGACAACATCCCTGCCACATTTACCTGTGGAGGAGGCGAAAGAAATGGGAAACTGATTGTTAGGCCTACATTTAAGGATGGTGAAAGTATGTCGCTTTATGATGGAGATACCTTAGAACTTAGGTTATCCAATATAGCAGATATAAGCGGCAATATATCTGAAATCATTAACTGGAAATTTGTGGTGCTTACGCATCCTTTATACTGGAATCCCAAAGAGCTTTCTTTAGAAGTGTATAAGGGCACACAGACCAGCATAGATGCTCAATTATTTAACATCACTAATCTGCCAGTTACAGGTACTTTAACGAATACAGGCAATACTGCTTGGCTAAGTGCTCCAAGTAGTATTTCTGTACCGAATGTGGGAAGAACGGTATCCCTTGGTATTGATGCAAGAACCTTACCCGTAGGCACCTACTCCGAAACCATAAATTTGGCAGTCGAAGGTCAGTCAGATAAACCATTAACCATTAACTTGAAAGTCGTAGCGGAAGCACCTAATTGGATAGTGAATCATGCCAATTTTAGTGAAAATATGACGATGGTTAGTAACTTTAAATTTGATGGTGCTGAGCCAATTGCAGATAGTCTGGATATCATCAGTGTTTGGTTGGATAATACAATTCGAGGAGTTGCCAATATCGATAAAATAAGTGGTTTTAATGTCGCCAATTTATTTATTTCAGGTGATGAGGCAACAGATAAAGACAAGGAACTTGAATTTAGAGTCTGGGTAGCTAATGAAGGAAAAGAATATGATGCCTTTCCTGCTGCACCGATTTTATTTGACGCTAATAGTCAAGTTGGTACACATGCGGCTCCTGAATTATTGGTCATTGATAAAAATAAAGACGAAGCAAGATATATTCCCTTCAATAAAGACTGGACTTGGTTTTCTGTCAATACGACTATAGAGAATGACAGCATTAACTATTGGTTGGGCGATTTAAGTAAAGCGACAACTGGCGATGTTATTTATAATGGCGAACGGTTTGCTCAGTATAATGAGGGAATCGGTTGGATTAATGAAGGGAGTGATTCCTTATTAACCCTAAACGCCAATGAAGGCTATATGATTCATTTGCAGAATGGCCCAGATACTTTGCGGCTAACAGGAGCAAATGCACCGCTAGAAGAGCTTCGCTTAAAAGGTACAGGCTGGACTTGGATAGGCTACCCTTTCCGAGATAGTTTAGCGCTTAATGACCCTGCTATAACCGTTAAAAACATTGTGAATGAGGAGAATAACTTAGAGAATGGAGATGAAATCAAGACTTTAAAACAGGATAATACAGGCGTTTTTGCTCGTTATCTGGATGGGAAGTGGAATGGTTCTTTGACGCATTTGCGCCCCTATGATGCCTATAAGCTTAAAACGACAAATGGTGGCGATTTAAATTACCTTGGAAGCAACGGAATTAATGAAGTTAATGGAATTATAGGCGTGGAGGATAGTCTTCAAATTATAACAAGTTTCCAATCAACTACGACTCCGAATCCATTGGACGCTTCTACTTGGAATAGAGCACCTTTAAATTATGAGCATCTCCTTCCAGTAATTGGAGAAGTGTTTTTCAACGGAGCGGTTGCTACTAGTCCTAATGATAAAGTAGCTGCTTTTGTAGGCAATGATTTAAGAGGCCTTGGGTAGCCTGTTCAACGCCCTCAAAAATGAGGTCATTTTTTAAAGAATTTCCTTC
>JAFMDF010000233.1 GCA_017857395.1 Bacteroidota bacterium
ACTTGGAAGATTTTAGTTGATTTGGCTAATTATTTTTTTCTCTTTGCCTTAGAAGAGCTTTATTCTATTGTTCAATTCATCGACCCTTATATTTTAAGTCCACTATTTGGGCTATTAGACCGCCATCAAGTAAAAGATCCAAAGGGCAAAGTTGTCGGTTATCGAGAATTAAACCTTATCAATAAAAAGCTCAAACCATTGATGATTCGGCGCCTAAAAAGGAAAGTTATCAAGCAAATGCCAGAAAGGCAAGACAAGGTCTTATTTGTACCGATGACTAAAATGCAAGATAAATTGCATGGAGAATACAGAGATAATGTGGCTAAGTTGGTGAATAAATGGCAGCGTCATGGATTTCTCAATGAAAAAGACCGTCGAAATTTGATGATTTTCATGAATATGATGCGGATGTCTTGTGATAGTACTTACATCATTGACTTGCAAACTCGCCATGATACGAAAGTTGATGAGTTAATGGATATTTTGGAAGAAAGATTAGAAGACCCAAGAGAGAAAGTTGTCGTTTTTAGTCAATGGAAACGCATGACACATTTAGTAGAATTGGAATTAGAAGAAAAAGGCATTGGTTTTGTGCATTTAAATGGCTCTGTACCCAGTAAAGATAGAGGACAGTTGTTAGATACTTTTCGAGACGACATTGATTGTCGAGTCTTTTTATCTACCGATGCAGGTGGCGTTGGTTTAAATTTGCAATCGGCTTCTATGGTTATCAATATAGATATTCCTTGGAATCCTGCGGTCTTAGAACAACGTATTGCTAGGGTTCATCGCTTAGGGCAAAAGGATAAAGTTCAGGTTGTTAATTTGGTTTCTACAGGAACAATTGAACATAAAATGTTAAGCGTTTTGGCTTTCAAAACTGGTTTAGCTGAAGGTATTTTGGATGATGGAGAAGACAGCATTTTTATGGAAGATTCCAAGTTTAAAAAATTCATGGAATCGGTCGAAGATTTAACCGCAGTTCCTGAACCATCAGAAGATGAAGCAGCAGAACCAGTTGCAGCAGCAGTCGTAGAAAGAGATGAAATTGAAGAAAAATTGCCAGATGATGCCCCAAAACCATTACCAAAAGAAGATGATTGGAAAGACGAAGGCGAGAAAGAACCAGTTTTAGCAGGCGGCGGTAGTGGAGATTATCAAAGAGGACCGAGGCGTAAAAGAATTGGTGAAGTCACTCCACCTACACCTGAACCAGCAATTGTAGAAACAGGTTCCCCACAAGCTTTAGTGCAAATGGGCATGAATTTTTTTAGTAGCTTAACCCAAACTTTGGCTGACCCTGTGGCTACTCAAAATTTGGTCAAAAGTATTACGGAAACGGATGAAAAAACAGGACAGTCTTATTTAAAAATACCTGTTCAGAGTACAGAGATTGTGACGAATGCTTTTAAGGTGATAAGTGCTTTGTTTCAGCAGAAGTAAGTAATGTTAATAGAACTTATTATAAAAAATTACACGTATCCAATTCACTATCCGTTGTCCTTTAATTATCCGTTGTAGAAGACCAATACAACGGATAATTAAAGGACAACGGAATTTATATTAGCTTTTAAAAAATTAGGTAATAACTCCTAATAATCTCTAATTTCTGCTTTTCTTTAGTGGGAAGTCAATTTGAAAATTGAAAATTGATATATTTACGCCCAAAACGAAAAACATGGATTTCCTAACTGCTTTCCCCTATTTTGGCATTATCGCCTTAATTCTAATTAATTTTTGGCTCGTCCAGCGCCGAACGATTAAAGTCGATGAATCTGACCATGAGGTTGGTCATTAATCATTAATCAAAACAGCCTTTAATAACATCTAATTACCTTCAATAACTGCCTATCCATGCTGGACTACCTGAGTGAACATTATATCGTCTTATTATTAACCACCATTTATGTTGGCGGTTGTTTATACGTTGGTTGGCATTTTAAAAAGAAAGCGTCCGAAGGCGTGGAAGGTTATTATATTGCCAAAAGAGCCATTCCCGGTTGGGTGATTTCCTTAGCTTTTTTCTCTACTTCTGCTAGTACAAATACTTATATTGGTCAAGCTGGAAAGTCTTTCGAGTATGGACTTTCTTGGGCATGGATGGGTTTTATTTGGACTTTCTTTTGCGTCGTATCTTGGCAATTATTAGGCCCTAAAATGCGCTTTCAATCCGCTCGATTAAAATCCTTTACCATTCCTGATTATTTTCATTTGCGGTATAAGAGTGATTTGGCAAAAACCATTCGGATTTTATCAGCTTTTATTATTCTATTTGCGACGATTTGGTATATGGTAGGCATTGCCAAAGGTTGTGCCCATGTATTGACTTCCGTCTTGGATATACCTTATGAATGGGGTGCTTTAGCCATTATTTTCATCACTTGTGCCTATACGATTTGGGGTGGGATGTATAGTGTCCTTTGGACGGATGCAATTCAAGGCATTATTATGTTTGGTGTAGCAATTATTATGTTGATGTTGCCTTTTATTTATGCGGGTGGGGTCGATAATCTGATGGAAAGTATCAGTCAAACCAACCATGTTTCTAAATCGGGGGAACCAATGGGCAATGGCTTAGTTACTTTTGGCAATTTAGTTTCTTTCTTATATATTTTAGGTATTGGGATGGCAGTTGGAATGAAGCAGATTTCTGAACCCAAAAATCTCATCCGATTCTACTCTATTGATAATGCTAAAAGCATGCGTTTTGCTATGATTTGGACGCCTGTATTTTTAGGTGTTTCTTTAGTCTGTGTGATGGGTTTAGGTGCATTGGTACATGGCATGGCAACCGAAGCAGAAGCCGCTTATTTAATCAATCATACCGATGAAGTAGTTGGTTTTATGCTGAATAAGTTTGATAATAAATTGGTGAATGGTATTTGTGTGGCAGGATTATTTGCGGCAGGGATGTCTTCTTTAGCTTCGGTTATTATCATCATTGGAACTGCCTTTGTCAAGGACATTTGGCATTTAATCCAACCCATGTCTGAAAAGAAAATCATTCCTCGAACTAAATGGTTTATGTTTATTTATTGCATTTTGGTTTATATTTTAACCTTATATCCAATGGCTGGCATTGTGGAATTAACCGCTTTTGCAGGCGCTGTTTTTGCGGCTAGTTTTTTCCCTGCTATTTTTGGTGGATTATATTTAAAATGGGGCACCGATATTGCGGCTTTATCTTCTATGATAGTCGGTATGTTGGTGAATATTATTTGGCGCTTTGCTTTTCGATTTGAATATGAAGGACTGAAAGATGTACATGAAATTATCCCTGCTTTTTTGGTGGCGATGGTGACTTATTTGGTGGTGAGTTGGTTGACGCCTTCTCGGCGACCTGATGCGGAGCATTTGGAGATTGTTTTCGGACTACAGGATAACCCGATTTAATAAGATTAACAGGACAGTACTATTTTAACTCCCATCCTGTTAATCCTCTCATCCCGTAGGTCACATCTTCAAATAAAAATCCTTCGTCAAAGCGATATATTCCGCAGAATATGCTTTGCCTTTTGCTTTATAAATAGCCAAATCATCTTTCTCTATGCTATCGGTAGCCGTCTTCTCAAATTGCATCAACAATCGCTCAACCGAACCATCAGGGCGAGATTTAACTTCCGTTATTTTAGTGCAATATAAAGCATAACTTTTCGCCACTTCTTCAAAACGCAAACCTTCAATCAGAGGTAAGATTACACAAAACTTACCGTCCTTTGCCAATAATTTCCGAGTAGCAATCAATAAATCACCATGCCCTAATTTTACCGTATGGCGCACATTATTTCTATCTTGATTATCTGAAAAAGTACCACCGGAGAAAAAGGGTGGATTACTAACAATCAAATCGTATTCATCTCGGCTTAATTTAGCATAATCCTGAATTGCTGCCTTTTTAGCGGATAATCTATCCCCCCATTCTGCATTTTCCATATTGTTTTTTGCTTGTAAATAAGCTGCTTCATCAATTTCTACCCCATGTATCTCTGCTTCACAACGTTGTCCTAACATCACTGCGATTACCCCACTACCAGTTCCTATATCTAATGCTTTAGTTGCTTGCGATACATCGCACCAAGCGCCTAATAATACACCATCTGTTCCTACTTTCATCGCACAATCATTTTGCTCAATAGCAAATTTTTTGAATTGGAATGGTTCGTACACTTTTTCGGTTTTTTCTGCTTTAGTCATTATTCGTAAAAAGTTTATAAGTATAAATATTTTGGAAGTACAAAGGTATCATTCAAACGAGTAGACAAGAAGGAGGTTGCATTAGTTTTATAGAATCCCATATCGGTCAAAAGTTCGCCAATATTTATCCTTGTAAATTTCAAAATCTAATTCATACCTTTCCATATAGCTTAGCTGCGTTTCATATACTACTTTTGAAGGTTTTCTAAAATCTTTACACGCAAAATAAATTTCTCTAAGGTTTCCACTTGTTTGCCGACCGATGTTTAAATAACCGTCTCCATCTTTTAATTGAGTTAATAATAATTCTTCTATTTTATCTAAATCAGTTTGTGTTTCTTTACTAGGCATCCCCTTTTCTGCTCCTTCAAATTTTATATCTATCACCATTATCCAAGGATGAGAAGCTTTGTTTTCCCATTTTAGTAAGTCTGTGTTTAATACGGCAATTAATTGACTTCCATCTTTTAGGTCTGCTGTTAAACCAGAATGATTATCTTCCGCTGTTTGATAGCGAACACCTTCATATTTTTCTAAAAATTCTTTTTGTCGCCAATTAAGGTAAGCTTTTAATTTGGAAATAGGTACTAATTCTTTTTCTATCGCCTCTTTTCCAATAACCATTAACTCATCAACAGTCGTTATCAGATTTAATTCTCCTAAAAAATTATCTAAAAAGATAAACGTTCCATTGGTGATTATCTGTTCGTTCTCTTGCTTAAAATCGTTATGAATCACTCGCAAATCAATCTCATCGGGGTAGTTACTATCTTCAAGCGCATAAAAAAATAGGTTATCGCCATTAAATTCATAAGCTTGCATTTGAATACCAACGTTTTCAATAGCTAATGCTGGTTTAAGTGCCGTAAACTTCCAGCCTTTAATTGCTGGGGCTGCTGCCACTAATTCTTCTACAAAAATTACGTTTTCAACCACTCCATCTGGTGTGAAAATTAATTCTACCGTCTCCTCATCAGCCATACCTGTCAAATAAAAAATCCCTTCTTTTATTTGGGCTAATTTTGGAGAAAGTACCTCGAAGAATACCTTTTCAATATCCCCTTTTTCTTTAATGACCTTAAAAAAGGTGCGTTCTTCTTTTTTAAACCAAACCCAAAAGTCAGCATAAGTAATAGGTGCTGCTTCTTGCATTAATTTTTTTAGAAAATCCATTTTTTGTTTTTTGGTAATTTACAAGATAGGGCGAACGAAAAGTAAAAATTTTAATATATAACTCATTGAAAAAATTGGTAGTCGATGTTTGAAGATTGCATCTTCAAACCAATATTTCAAAAGTTTTCAACTTTTATCAGTTGATTACATATTATGAAAACGACTTTTCGTTCGCCCTAATTTACAAAATTACTTTCAATCGTTTACTTCTTTGCATTCAATGCAATCGCCTGCTCGATATAATACCGAACTTCTTCTTCCTTCAATTCTTTCTGCGGTAAAACCCGAATTGCTTTTCCTTTTCCTGTTAACAAACCTAGTTTATCTTCCATTTTAGCACCTTTTAAGAAACCAAAATCTATCCCATACGGCATAGTTCGCATGTGGCAAATACCTCCTTTTTTATTAGAATAAGTCGTAATCCTTTCTTTTTTGGTCTCTATAATTCCTTCAAAAGATAATAATAAAGTTCTTCCTGCAAGGAACAAGTCTTTATGTGGGGATTGTAGGTCTTTGTCAAATTGCATGGTATGTTTTCTATTAATTGAATAATTGTTTCAAAACATTGAAGAGGTTTACTCCTAAGAAAACGCTTCAAGATATTATCTATGAATCACCAATTTTTTCGTAATTATAGTTTCGTTATTCTGAAAATACAAAAAATAAATTCCTGCCACTAGATCATTAACCGCTAATGGTATTTGGTATGCTCCAGCAGTTTGAAAAACAGGAGCTACTACTCGCTTCATTAATTTTCCATTCATATTGACCAAATTAATGGTTAAATCACTATCAACCGCTAATTTATAAGCTATTTGGGTCACATTTTTAACAGGATTAGGAAAAATCTGCAAATTAGAAATTATTTCTTTATTTTTTTTATTAGTAGGTTCAGTCCCCCAATAGTCTTTATTTCTCTGGGAAGCCATAACTTCTTCCTTCGATGAAGTCTCACAATTCTCTATTTGTCCGTTAAAAGTACTTCCTGACGCAACTGAAAACCCCGCATTCAAAGTAATAGACGTCTCCGCTTTGAAAGTTACCGTAGTATTAGTAGCAATCGTACCTGTAGCAGTAATAATCCCGCAAGAAACATAAGTTCCTTCTAGAATTGGTGTTTGGTTAAGCGACAAATTAGTAATACTATTTGGGTCAACCTCAGAACAAATTTCCAGTGCCCAACCTTCCAAACTTCCGCCATCTGTATTATAAAAATCAGTTACTGTCAAAATCCAATTGCCTGATGCATTCTCCTCATTAAAAACAGATAAATTCCCGCCCAAAGGAGAATAAGTATTACCGCCTGTTAAAGGACAAGCGTTATGCGTACCATCATCATCTAAATTCATATCAAAATCTACAGTAGATCCACATTGTTTTGAAAAAAGTATTAAGGTTGTTCCCGTTGGACTTGTAATAGAAAATTCCAAATCAGACACATAATCATGTGTCCCTTTTAAATTCTTAATCTTCACATCTGTAATTATTCCCGCTTGCGAGACATTTATAGTAGAATTAATTGTAGGCGTACCAACAGCAGAAATGGCAATAGGCGTATCCGCACTTTCATGTTCTTGGCATAATTCAGATACACAAGGGTTCGGTGCGGAATAAAGATTCGGTGCAGTAAACGTACAAGCTGAATTATCAGAGAAACTTGCGGTCACAGTAACACTATTTCCATCCGCTGCCAGGTTGGTTAAAGTAATAATTTGAGGGCTACTTGTAATTGAAAAACTTTGATTATTTACGACCAAATTTCCACTATTCGGAGGATTCGAATAAGTGACCGTAAGGTCTTGGGTATAGGTATTATTAGCTGAATTACAAGATGATTGGTTCCCTGTAGTAATAGCAGCTATA
The DNA here is from genome assembly GCA_017857395.1 of Bacteroidota bacterium. GTDB lineage: Bacteria > Bacteroidota > Bacteroidia > Chitinophagales > Saprospiraceae > JAFMDF01. The sequence continues at coordinate 7,231 of JAFMDF010000233.1, forward strand.
GCACATGCTGGAGCACAGGACTCAGGTGCTTGAAATAAGTTACTTTCTGTTCTTGAACAACCGAAGTTATTGGAGAAATTAGCGGTTACATTGACCATATCGCCATCCGCTGGTAAATTAGTTAAAGTTATAGTTTGTGGACTAGTAGTAATAGCAAAATTTTGGTTATTGACGACTAAATCCCCACTAGTTGGTGCGTCGTTATAGGTAACAATTACGGTTTGAGTATACTTATCATTTAAACTATTACAAGGAGAGGTAGTTCCTGCTACCAAATCCGTAATAGCACAAGGATCATTACCAGATGGCTGAATGGTAAAGTTGGTATCCGTAATATCAAAAAATACATTATCTGCACATTTAATTTTTAGCCGAGCCATACTTACATTAATATTTGGTAAAGTCACATTGCCGGCACCATTATTAGTAACATTATCTGCCAATAATTCAGGAAAAGTCTGTCCTCCATCAGTCGAAAGATAAATATCGACCTCACTACAATTAATTGGACTTGCATTTGTACCTGCCGGATCCCAAACAACCGCTATTGTTCCACTAAAAGTACCTGCCGCATTAGGTGTAGTAATCTTAAAAGGGCCTGTATTGTCCACTACATTTAAGGTAATCATATCTGAATCATAGCCGCCTATACTATTATCATCCCTGGCGATAAATTGAAAACGTAAAGTCCGATCAGTTGTAGGTAAAACTTCCCCAACACTAGTCGTATTACTCAGGATATCCGACAATTTTGGAAAGGTTCTAGTTGGGTTATTAGTAGGTTCAAACGTTCGGAAAAGAGGTGCATTGTTTCCAGGTGCATTCACATCACTTTGAGGACCCAAATCCCATTCTTCCCAATTATACGTCAAATTATCATTATCTAAATCAGTTGCAGCACCCGTTAATTCGAATGAAGTGCTGGCTGGAATCATTTTTCCATCAATTCCTTCAACATTTGCGTTGGCGGTAGGGGTTGTATTGGTAGTCGTTCCTTCTGTTCCACAAGTTCCGCCTGACCCCGTAGTTACATGGGTTCTCATTTCCATTAAACTTATTAAATGAAAATAGGGATCACTATTTGTTTGCAGGTTATCATTCCCACAAATGCCCGCATAGGCTTGAATAGTAGATCCACTACCAGGTTCATAGGCAGTACTTCCATTCCTATTCCCTCCTGAACAGCTTCCACTATCTCCATTAAACGTATGATTTCCTCCGTATTGATGCCCTATTTCATGCGCTACATAATCAATATGAAACGGGTCACCTGTTGGATTGGTCAAACCTGTTGTACCTCTTCCTTTGCCACTTGAGCAAATAACCCCTAATCCCGCTATTCCTCCGCTCCCTGTAGTGAACACATGACCTACATCATAATTTGCACTACCAATTACGGCATTTAAATTGGATGTATTTTGGCTAAAAGCAGCAGAAGTATTACTATAAGGATCGGTACTTGCATCAGTATAAATAACTTGATCATTATTAGCCACTAGCATAAAACTTACCCCCAACTCTGTTTCATATACCCCTCTGACTCTATTAAGTGTGGTGTTCACTGCCGCTAATCCACCAGCAACCGTACCGCCATGAAAAGCGGTATATTCCCCATTAGCTGCAATCGCTATTCGGTGCGTTCGCATCTTTATCGTTTCCATTCGGGCAGTTCCAATTTTTAATTCCTGATCTTTGGTAGGCATTTCATCCTGAGGTAAATCATAGCTTTTTCTAACCTCACAAGACCAATCAGCGGCTTCTTCAGATTTAAAATTTTGCCTATAATAAGCTACATAATAATTATCATTATCTTTATAATAAGGATCAATGAAAACAGCACCCGCAGGAGATAAAATCATGGCATGAAATCCCGCTGGGGTCATGTCCAAAAAGATGCTTGCAGACGGGTCGTCTATCCCCTTTCCCGAATAGGTCTTAATATTAGGAAATTTCACTGCTAACTTTGGGTCCATTATAGAAGAAGTAACTACCGAAAATTGCTGGTTGCGACCATTCGGCAATGGTATATCAATCGTCAAGGTATTCCCACTAAAATTATTTTGGTTAGGAGACTGATTTAAGATAACTTCAAAAGCAGATTTATCTAATTGTAAGGTGCGGTATTTTTGTGGAATAATCCAACGATCTGCTGTAAAACTTTGGATAGCTCCTTCTTCAATATCTATCCATAAATTAGCGCCATCGGATTGGCTCCATAAAGAAAGCGTGCACAAGGAAAATAGTAAAAAATAAATCGATTTTTTCATCAAGCGGTGTTATTAGAATGAGTGAAAACAGGTGATTTTGTCGAATAATTTGAAATAACGACTATTGCAAAGCAATAGTTAACCACATTATTGCAGTGCTCGTACCTTTAAAATCTTGGAGGATTAGGAAAACTCTTTTTTTAGTAACTATTGGAGAACTATCAAAATAGTCCCCCTTCTAATGTTACGTTTGTTGTAGGTAAGTCTAAAAATGAAAGTAATAAAATTACAGGATATCAACTGATGTCCAAAGATAGCAAATATTTAAATAAAATATATCACATAAATAATAAAAATAAGCACTGATAGCGGGTCAGGAATGATAAAAAAATAACTTTACACTCTTTCATAACCCCTCGAACGCAGCTATGCTGCTTCTCAAAGGGGTACTTAGGGGGCAGAATTTATGATTCCCCATTTGGGAATCATAAATTCTGCCCCCTAAAACCCCATTTTGGAGTCCGGTACGGACGTAAAAGTGGTTCTCCAAAATAGTAAGTTAATTTTTCAGCGTTCCTCAGCTACTAAACTCATAAAATCTGCGGGGAAATTAAATCCGTTGGGGGTATATCTTTATTTACTTGTCCGTAACTTGGGTTATTTAGTAATTCTTTAAGTTTTAAAAACGAGCAAGAAAGATAGACTAAAACTTAGTCCTGCAATAACTTCTTCAACTCATTCAATTTCATCATACACTCAATCGGCGTCATCGAATTAATTTGTAAATCTTCTAATTGTTCTTTTAATTTGCCTAGTACAGGGTCAACCGTTTCAAAAATACTTAATTGATAATTTTCTGGAGCGATTTGCCGTGTATTAGCGGAATTAGCTTTAACACCATCTACATTTTCATCGCCCTCTACGGATTTTTGTTCCAATTGCGTCAAAATATGTGCAGCTCTTTCGACAATGCTTCTCGGCATGCCTGCCATTTTAGCAACATGAATACCAAAACTATGATGACTCCCTCCAGCTACTAATTTTCTTAGAAAAATCACTTTTTGTCCGACTTCTTTGGTGGCAATATTAAAATTTTTGATACGGTCAAATTTATTCGCCAATTCATTTAATTCGTGATAATGCGTCGCAAATAAGGTTTTTGGGCGAGCGGTTCCATTATTATGCAAAAATTCAGCAATTGACCAGGCAATAGAAATCCCATCATAAGTACTCGTTCCTCTACCAATTTCATCCAATAAAATCAAACTACGGTCGGAAATATTATTCATAATACTCGCCGTCTCGTTCATTTCTACCATAAAAGTAGACTCGCCAGAAGAAATATTATCGGACGCCCCTACCCTCGTAAATACTTTATCTACTATCCCTAAATTGGCACTCGCAGCTGGAACAAAACTCCCCATTTGTGCCATTAAGCTAATCAAGGCAACTTGTCGCAATAAAGCAGATTTACCTGCCATATTTGGCCCAGTAATCATCATCAGTTGCTGCGTATCGCTATCTAAAAAGACATCATTTGGCACGTAAGATTCACCTAATTCTAATTGTTGTTCGATAACGGGATGCCGACCATCCTTAATTTCTAGAACAGTACTATCATTCATGCTTGGGCGGCAGTAATTTTGCTTCGCCCCGACTTTAGCAAAAGATAATAAACAATCTAATTGCGCAATGATACTCGCATTAAACTGAATCGGTTGAATATAGCCACTAATCACCTCTACCAACTCTTTATACAAGCGTTCTTCTAAAATTAGAATCTTATCCTGGGCAGATAAAATTTTGGTTTCCAACACTTTAAGTTCTTCTGTAATATAACGTTCTGCATTGGTTAAAGTCTGTTTTCTTACCCAATTTTCTGGAACTAAGCCTTTATTTTTATATTTATTGGTCACTTCTAAATAATACCCAAAGACATTATTAAAGGCAATTTTTAAGTTATCAATCCCCGTTTCAGCCGCTTCTTTTACCCGAATACTTTCTAGAATATCTTGGCTATTTTTAACAATATGTCTTAATTCATCCAATTCTTTATTAACGCCATCCGCAATGACGCCTCCTTTGGCTAGATTAACAGGCGGTTCTGGTTTAATCCATTTAGCCAACTGTTCCTTTAACTTTTGGCAAGGATTTAAGCCATCTCCCATTTTTTGTAAAAAAGCATTATCTGTACCCGTCAACATAAATTTCATCGGATGAATAACCGATAAAGCTCGATGAATTTGTACAATTTCTCTTGGTGCAATTTTCCCTAGTGGCACTTTTGAAATGAGCCGTTCTAAATCGCCAATTTGTCGAATACCCGTTTCTATTTCGTCCGTAATTTCTGTATGCTTCAAAAAATAATCCACCATATCTAACCTCGCTTCAATGGCTTCTTTTGATTTTAATGGCAATACCACCCATTTTTTGAGCAACCGAGCGCCCATAGGTGAAATGGTTTTATCCAAAATCTGAATCAAAGACACCCCTGATTCGTGATTACTATAGACTAATTCCAAATTCCGAATCGTAAAACGGTCTAACCAAACATATTTATCTTGGTGAATTCGCCCAATCGTATTAATATGTTTAAGGTTGGTATTTTCAGTGGTTGCTAAATAATGTAAAGAGGCGCCTGCTGCTATTTGCGCTAGGTCCATTTCTTCTACGCCAAACCCTTTTAAGGATTGAACACTAAAATGGTCTAATAATTTCTCACGGGTATAATCGGGCATATAGACCCACTCATCCAAAGGAAAAGTGTAAAATTTATCGCCGAAATTACCTTCAAATTGCTTTCTAAAATCTTTAGAATAAATAATTTCAGTCGGCTTAAAACCTTGGATTAGTTTATCAACGTAGGGTAAACTTCCCTCACTAACCAACAACTCCCCTGTGGAAATATCTAAAAAAGAGACGCCTATTTTGCCCTTTTTCCCAAAAGCAATAGACGCTAAATAATTATTCGATTTATGGTCTAGAATATTATCATGAGTTGTTACACCAGGGGTCACAATCTCTGTTACCCCTCTTCTAACAATCTTTTTTTCTTTACTTGGCTTTTCTAATTGCTCACATATTGCTACTCGATACCCCGCACGAACTAATTTTGGTAAGTAGGTATTTACAGAATGATAGGGAAATCCCGCTAATTCTATTTGACTCCCCCCATTATTACGAGCGGTTAAAATAATATTAAGGACTTTGGATGCCGTAATCGCATCTTCGCCAAATGTTTCGTAAAAATCACCTACCCTAAATAATAAAATGGCACCTGGATGCTTCGCTTTTACCCCAAAATACTGTTTCATCAGCGGGGTTACTTTCTTCGGTTTCGGTTTAGCTGTTGTCGTTTTTTTCGCCAATTTATAGGTGGAATTAAAAGGTATCTGGTGTCGAGTAATAGGTGTCAGGTTAAATATACTGCTTAATGGTTAAATTGCTATATTGTTTTATTGTTGGTGATATACATCTTTTTTCAGTAACCTATTGTTTATCAACAATATAGCCATGTAACAATAAAACAATTTTTAAAATTGAGTGTCCAATTTTTAACCTATAAGTAGTATATAAAAAACTAGAAACCTAATAACTTTTACTAGCTACCAATCTATTAATAAATGTAATTTTCTCTTTTTTATGGATTCGGAAAGCATATCAATAAAAGTCACTTCTTTCCAAATAATCGTATTATTAAACTCAAGAATCGGCCATAAAGCCATTTATTTAAATTATCCCTAAAATCTATGGCTACTATTTCTGATAATTCAAAAAAATAATCGCAGACCATTTCTTTTTCTTCGGTATCTAATTCACTTTTTTTAAGTTTTTTTAGACCAATTTCTAATGCTTTTTTAAACTCTTTTTTTGTTACATCACCATTGACTAATTGAATCAAAATTTTACCACAATCATTTAAACTCACATTCAAGTAATTCGATAATGCTGTTTCAGAAGCATTCAGTCCTCTATTATTCCATGCTTCTTTTGAAAATTTATCTTTCTGAATAAAATCATGTAATTGAGTACACAAATGTTCTTTTGATTTCATTTAATTTTAATAATTGAAGGGTTTACTTCCACGAAAATGTTCCTATCAAAAAACTTCCGCTAACAAAAGTAGAAAAAACCCGCCTAAAAATACATTTCTTTGTATTTTTGCGCACTTATTTTTAACAAGCAGGGTTGAATGATTTAGAGACTCAAAGATATAAAAGTAAAATGATTCAGCACCAATGAATCTTCAATCCACCAAATAGTTAAAAGATGGCAACAGTTTATCTTACAAGGCGAGAAAGATTCAATGCAGCACATAAATTGTGGGTAAAAGATTGGTCAGCTAAGAAAAATTTTAAAATATTTGGCAAATGTGCTAATAAAAATTTTCATGGCCATAATTATGAATTGTTTGTCACCGTAAAAGGAACGCCAGACCCCTTAACTGGGTTTGTGATGGATGCTAAAGTATTGAGTAATTTGATAAAAAAAGAGGTCACCAATCACCTTGATCACTCCAATTTAAATAAAGACGTCAAATTTATTTCTAAAAAAACTCAACCAACAACCGAAAATTTGGTTATCCTTATCTGGAAACAGCTAACACCACATATCAAAGGGTGTCAATTGCATTCTGTTAAACTATATGAGACAGAAAATATTTTTGCCGAATATTTCGGAGAATAATTGAGGTGGATAAAATAATTGAAGTTTTTAAAATTAATTATTTACACACTCCTATTATGTATACTACACAAAAGTAAAAGTGAATTACAAAAAAACAGAGAAATTCAATAAAGAAGTTACTGACAATTTATCTAAAAAATTTCGTAGTTTATTAAGCGAATTAGGGGAAAACCCTGAAAGAGAAGGCTTATTAAAAACACCTAAAAGAGCTGCTAAAGCTATGCAGTTTCTAACACATGGTTATGATATGGATGCAGCCGCTATCCTAAAATCTGCTATGTTTTCGGAGGATTATAATGAGATGGTTTTGATTAAAGATATTGAGGTCTACTCTCTTTGTGAACACCACATGCTGCCTTTCTTTGGTAAAGCACATATTGCTTATATTCCAGACGGGAAAATAGTTGGTTTAAGCAAAATTCCTAGAGTTGTTGATGTTTTTGCTCGACGACTACAAGTGCAAGAACGCCTGACACACGAAATCTTAAATTGTATTCAAGATACTTTAGAACCATTAGGCGTGGCCATTATCATGGAAGCTCGCCACATGTGTATGATGATGCGTGGGGTGCAAAAACAAAATTCTGTTACCACTACTTCTGCTTTTACGGGTGCTTTTAAAGCACAAAAAACAAGAGCAGAATTTTTGAACTTAGTGAGCGCAAAATTACACTAGTGGTTCGATTTATAAATGATTGACAACTAGTTCAGTAGGCAGTAGGCAGTTTGCAGTTTGCAGTTTGCAGTTTGCAGTTTGCAAAATTAAAAAGCACGATTTGATTATTCCAATCAAATCGTGCTTTTTTTGTAA
>JAFMDF010000594.1 GCA_017857395.1 Bacteroidota bacterium
ATATTATTTTGATAATATTTTATTTTATTAACTAATTTTGGGCGAACCTAGCGTGATAAATAGTTAAATTAATTATATTTTCTGGTAGACTTGAGAAGAGCTAAGATGTAATTTTTTTGATAGAATCAATATAATTTAGGTTTCTTTAAGTATTGTTCAATCAAGACATTTACTTGATTCAGAAATATTTTTGTTGGTTCTAAGGTTATGTTTTTTGAATTCATGTTGTTAATTTTATCATTATTCTTGTAATTACTGCTACTAATTGTGTAATACTGACTTGTAACTAGTGGAATAAAAATTAGTTAATCATTTTATTTTTACCTAATTACTTATCAATTGGTCTTTCCTTTTTTTATTGAATAAGATGTTGAGCGAAATACCTTCTAAGGAAATTCCAAGATTTAAATGATTGAAATCTTCTTCAAATTGTCTACTATTTTTTTCTTTATTGCCTCCTTTTATATCCTAGAAAGCACGATAATTATGGGATAATTGTTAACACAAATTTAAGCAGAAAAATGAAAACCATTTTATCCTGAAACTGCAATTGTTTGCACTTATCTTGCATTTATTGCTCAATAGAGCGTCAGATAAAAAAATGATAAACATCCGTGTCCCTTCATCTCTCCGTGGTAGCAATTAATACCACGGATAGATGAAGGGACACGGATATTGGATATTCTTTAATTACATTATAAATTTTAATAATATCAATTTTTAACCTGTTTATCTAAAATCATATAATCGCAAGAGTTTGATTCTGATAGAAATTAGGAATCTTCTTTATCTACTTTTTTATTTTATTTACTAACTTACACCTCATTCTATACTAACTAACAAAATCCAAAACATGGAAGACCAACACAAGCCGTATATCTCGGCAGATAAGACCTTACCAGAAGTCACTGTTAAAGCCTTCATTCTAGGAGCGATTTTATCTATCATTTTATCCGCAGCTAATGCTTATTTAGGCCTCTTTGCAGGAATGACCGTATCTGCTTCTATTCCTGCAGCTGTAATGTCCATGGCTATTTTGAAGCTATTTAAAACGTCTAATATCCTTGAAAATAATATTGTACAGACGGCTGCTTCGGCAGGAGAATCTGTAGCAGCAGGTGCCATTTTTACTTTTCCTGCCTTAATTATAATGGGCTATTGGACGGATTTTAGTTATTTAGAAACAATGCTGATTGCGCTCTGTGGTGGTGTTTTGGGTGTTTTATTTACAATTCCATTACGGTCGGCTTTGATTGTGAAGCAAAAATTATTGTTTCCAGAGGGGGTAGCTACCGCTGAATTATTAAAAACAGGAGAAAAAGGAGGAGATTCGGTAAAATATTTAGTGTGGGGTGCTTTATTGGGTGCAGGAATTAAAGTGGCAGAAGCAGGCTTTAAATTATGGGATGGCGTAGCGGAAGCAGCTGCAGTAGTAGGTAATAAGGCCTATGCATATATGGGAATGAACCTATCTCCTGCATTGATTGCTGTGGGCTATATCGTTGGGGTTAGGATTGCTTTTTTAGTTTTTGCTGGAGGTGCTATTAGTTGGTGGATTGCGATTCCAATCTATATGGCAATGAATGGGATGCCCGAAGCGGGTAATGAAGTCAATGCAGGATATGATATTTGGAGTCAGCAAATTCGATACTTGGGCGTTGGGGCGATGGTTGTTGGCGGTTTATGGGCATTGATTAGTTTAAAAGAATCTTTAGTTTTTGCAGTTAAAAGTGGCTTGGAGGCTATCAAGAATAAAGAGGCAGGCGGTACTATTTTACGAACAGAAAAAGATGCGCCCATGTCTTGGGTGATTATTGCTATTGGCGCGATGATTGTGCCCATTTTTATTATTTATATTCGAGAAATTGAAGACGTGACAATTACTATTCTCATGTCTATTTTGATGATTATTGCTGGATTTTTATTTTCCGCAGTAGCAGGATATATGGCAGGTTTGGTGGGTAGTTCTAATAACCCTATTTCGGGCGTAACGATTGCTACTATTTTAACATCCGCTTTGATACTCTTAGCTTTATTGGGTTCAGGTGCGGAAAAAGGACCTGCGGCGGCAATTTTAATTGGCGCAGTAGTCTGTTGTGCAGCGGCCATTGCAGGGGATAATATGCAAGATTTAAAAGCAGGACATATTTTAGGAGCGACGCCTTATCAACAACAAATTATGCAGATGGTAGGGGTTGTATCTGCCGCAGTAACGATTCCTTTGGTCTTGCAATTATTGAACACCGCTTATGGTTTTGGCCCTGTTACGGAAGCTCAACCAGATGCTTTAGCCGCACCACAAGCGACTTTGATGGCAAGTGTAGCAGAAGGTGTTTTTACAGGTGATTTGCCTTGGACGATGGTTTATATTGGGATGGCAATTGGCGTAGGAATTATTTTGGTTGATAAATTTCAAGAATCAAGAGGGAGTGATTTTAGAGTACCTGTCTTAGCTGTAGCAGTTGGCTTATATTTGCCTTTTGAATTAGATTCAGCGATTATGTTAGGTGGACTGATTGCATGGGCAGTTAGTCGTTATCAGCAAAAGAATCGAGGCAAGGCAAGTGATGCAGATTTTAAAGTGTCTACTGAAGCTAGTAATAATGCAGGCTTATTATTCGCATCAGGTTTGATTACTGGAGAAGCATTAATTGGTATTTTACTGGCGATTCCTGTGGCTATTTATGGTAGCTCCAATGTCTTAGCTCTGGTATCTGAGTCTTTTGGTAGTTTACCTGGGTTGATTGTAATTCTTGGTGTTACTTATATGATGTATGCGATTGCTAAGAAGGCATTTAAGGATAAGTAAAGTTTTAACCAAAATGATTTTGAACATCATTTTAATATAGAGGTGGAAATAATTAGTTCAAATTGAGTGGCTGTGGGAAAAAGTCGCCCAATAGGGGAACTTACAAGGCAGCTGTTTTCCACAGCCGCTTTGTTTCAATTAGATTCCATTTAGCAGTACTAAGAAGATAATTTTTGAAGCTAATTTACGCTAGGTTCGTTTAAAATTTGATAAGAAAATAGAATTAAGCTGTGCTATAA
>JAFMDF010000234.1 GCA_017857395.1 Bacteroidota bacterium
ACAAAAAAAAAAAAAAAATGTGATAATTAAATTAAATTTTTAAATATATAAAAAGTGCTGTAAATGAATTAATTCATTTACAGCACCTTATAGGATTTTAAAAATCCTATTCTAAAAATAATTATTAAATTTATTTGGAATCACCTTGTTTTTTGTCTGCTTTTGCATCTATTTCAAGAATTCGTTCCATTACTTCTGAAATTTGCTCTGCGCCTATTTTTTTAGAAATAATTTCCTTTTTATCATTCAATATGAAAATTTGAGGTGTTGACCGAATATCATAAATCTGTTTGTATTTCGATTTAATAAATGGGTCAATGGCATTGATCCAATTAAGCATTCCTTTTTCTTTCATGGTTTCTGCACAGGAGGGCATTTCATCATAAGTTTTCGTACAAACAGCAAAAATTTCTACGCCTCTGTCTTTAAAATTTTCGTAAAATTCAAGCATTTTAGGCATAGATTTTTTACAATGTCCACAATCTGGATCCCAAACAAATAATACTGTATAAGGTGCATCCACGCCATGTAAAGAAATATTTCGCTTAGATTTCCATCTTTGGTACTCATTGTCTGCATCAGCAGCAGCAATAGTACCTTCTATGTCTATCTCGAACATATTCAAATCTGGCGCAATTTTACCAATTAGAATTGGTTTAAGTGTTTTTGCATTATCCGTTATTTTTTTCAATTGTTCTGCCTCTGTCCACGGCGCCAATCCTTTGGCATAATAGTTCTCTGCTATATGCACATATACCCCATCCATTCCAACAATCTTCGAGGCAGCATAAGTATTCAGAAAATGTACTAAATAATATTTAAAAGTTTCGTTAGCAGGTTTAACTTTTTCTAAGATAAGGTCTATAGATGCAATGATTGAATCTGGCGCTTGTACTGTTAATTTATTCAAATAATAATCAATCCGCTGAAAAAGAATAGGACTTCTAACCAATCGTTCATCTGCTAAATTTAAATTATCAAAATAATGAGCCTTATAATGCTTATATCTTTGTAATTGGATTTCTTTTTCTGAACCTGTGAATTCGGGCATGGGTGTTTCCATTCCAGATTTTACCAAAGTAGCAGTTAGCGTACTTGATTGATTTTCTACAATATTTTTCTGATAAGCTTTTACTCCATTATTTAAATCTTCTAACTGCTTTTGAATTTTAGCTTTATCTCCTGCCGAAGCCGTTTCCATTTGTTTCTTCAACTGGTCTGCTTCTGGTCGTTTTTTACCCAAAAAGCTCATATAATCATAAAACAATTTATTATCGGAACTACCTTCAATCTGCATATTAGCATTAGGAAATTTTGCATCCGTTTTAACAGAGAATCGTTGTTCTTTTGTATCAATTAATAATTGAAAATATTGGTTATCAGGTGGCATCACCACCAAATAAACACCTGGATCCAAATTTTCTGTTCCTTTAAAGATAAATTTTCCATCTGCGCTTACTTTTACAGAATCTTTGATATACTGCTTATCGCCATAATGATACCCCAACATTAATAAATCTTGGTCATAATTATCAAGCTTAACCTCTATTTGATAACCTGCTTGCCCAAAAAGCGTAAAACTAAAAAAAGTCAATGTTAGTAAAAGTGAAAAGTATTTTCTAGTCATTTTTATTTTAATTAATGTAATCCGAGTTGCGAGTTACTCCGATTTAAATCGGAATGAGTTCAAAAGATAGTAGAATTTGAGCATAAAACAGTTGAATTTCAAATAATTCCTCTGCATTTAAGTAAAATCGTATACAATTTGCAACACAAAACTCGTACCCTATAATGTAGGTTAATATAAGTAATCTCCCTATAATAAAGTCCAAATATCAAGCCTTTATTATAAAAAGAAAACATTTCGCTATTTTATTAACGAATGTATAACTTTTTTAGTTGACAAATGGTTATTTAATTTTTGTCCGCTATTTGGTATCTTTGGCGGTAACATTCTAAAATTAAACTTATCAATCATAAAAAATGAATAAATTCAACTATCAGTTAATTTTTCTATTTTGTTTCCTTGCTTTCACAAATTCAATTTTTGGGCAAAGACAACCAATAGATTCCTCTTTAATTATGGATTTTGAGAAATACGACCCTATTTCTACTTTAGTCGTTCCTGAAAATCCAGTGACTAGTGCCAAATTTAAGTTTTTAGATATTCATAGTCACCACTGGCGTATTAATGATGTTACTTATTTTGACAAATTATTTGCCGAAATGGATACTTTGAATATGGGCGCTTTGGTTAATTTAAGTGGTCGAGGCGGAAAGCGACTAAAAAGCATGATGGATATAGTCAACCAACATCCTCAAAAAGACCGCTTTATTGTTTTTACCAATATAGAATTAAGAAGTATAGATGATCCAGATTGGACAGAAAATACGGTTAAACAAATCGAATTCGATGTAGCTAATGGTGCTAGGGGACTCAAGATTTATAAAAGCCAAGGCATGAGTAATCTTGATTCTATGGGAAATAGAATTGCTATTGATGACCCAAGAATTGATGCAGTATGGGCAAAATGTGGCGAATTAGGGATTCCAGTATTGATTCACTCTGCGGATCCAGCTTCTTTTTGGAATCCTCATGATGAAAATAATGAAAGATGGTTGGAATTAAAATTGAGACCAGGTAGAAAAAGAGATCCAAAAATCTTCACTTTTGAACAAATCATTGGGGAACAACATAACATTTTTAAGAAACATCCAACGACTACTTTCATTGCAGCCCACATGGGTTGGTATGCCAATGATTTGAAATATTTGTCTACTTTGATGGAAGCTATGCCTAATATGTATGTAGGCATTGGTGCAGTGATTGCCGAATTAGGTCGTCAACCAAGAATGGCGAATTGGTTCTTTGAAAAATACCAAGACCGTATTCTTTTTGGTAAAGATTCTTACAAACCCAAAGAATTTCCAACTTATTTCCGTGTTTTGGAAACAGCAGATGAATATTTTCCATATTATAAGAAGTATCACGCTTACTGGCGGATGTATGGCTTAAATTTGCCAGATAATATTTTGAAAAAAGTATACTATCAAAATGCTTTAAATATTATTCCTGGTTTAGATGCCAAATTATTTGAAGATTAATAAAAGGTATCAGGTGTCAAGTATCAGTTTAGATGTAGGGTAATATATACAACCTGATACTTGACACCCGACACCTACAAGCAACCTATATTAAATGCTTTTCGAAAATCACGAAATTGATATTGATACCCTTCCAAAAGTTGAAACGGGCAATTTTCAGCAATTAGATGAAAACTATCTAGTCGTGCGATATATTGGCAGTTTCATTTTTTTTATGATTATTGGATTTGGGTTAATCATGGCTTATTTATTGACCGAACTTTCAGATAACTTACCCATATTTTGGGGTTTAGTTGCTGGCTGGATACTTTGGGCAATTACCTCTTTTGTATTGACCAGAATGGGCTATAAAATTAGAGGATACATGCTTAGAGATAAAGATTTAGTCCATCGCCAAGGCGTTATTTTTAAAAATACGACGACTATTCCTTTTAATCGAGTGCAGCATTGTGAAGTAAGTCAAGGCGTCATTCAACGGATGTTTGATTTACACACCTTACAAATTTTTACTGCTGGAGGAAGTAATAGCGACTTATCTATTCCTGGTTTAAAAGCGGATACGGCACAAAGAATTAAAGATTTCATCCTTAATAAAACAGTAGCACCAACCGAAAATGAAACATTAATTGACGCTGCCGAAACTATCCCATCTACTCCATCTATTCATCTAGATAGCTCCGAATTATAAATGGAAGAAACTCAAGTGGCTAATAATTTCAAAACTCCAAGGCGGCAATCTCCCATTGCTATTTTCTTAATTGTTCAAAAATTAATTGAACAAATCATCAGACAATTCTGGCCCATTTTATTGGTCGTTGTTCTAAATAATTTTGATTTTCAAACCAAAAGCAGTGGAGGAAACGAAGACCCCTATTTTACACGAATTTTATTTGTAATAGGTGGCTTGTCTGCTATTGGTTCTATTATCGCCTATTTTAAATTCTATTATTATATAAAAGCCGATGAATTCATTATCGAAAAAGGCTTATTTAATAAAACGAAGATTAATTTACCTTTTGATAGAATTCAAACCATCAATTTTGAACAGAATTTAATCCATCGAGCTTTTAATGTCGTTAGCCTTGAAATAGATTCTGCTGGATCCACTCAAAAAGAAATTTCACTACAAGCTATTAGTCGGAAAGAAGCCGAAGCCATTCGATTCTTTATTATGACCGAAAAGGCAAAATTGAAATCAGTCGAGGAAGAAGTCGAAACGATTAATTCAAATGAAGCAGAAGTACCCGATTTACTGATGCAGTTAAATCCCTTGGATTTATTAAAAGTAGGCACTAGCCAAAATCATATTCGTGGATTGGGTATCATTATGGGATTTGGGTTTTGGATTTTTCAAACCTTAGAAGACTTTTTTCCTGATTATCAACAAGGAGAGGACATTGCAGAATATTTCATAAAAGATTTAGGCTTCGGAACGATTTTTTATTTTAGTACTTATTTGGTGGTTGCTTTGATTGTTTTTTCTGTATTAATTTCCTTAGTCACCACTGTTTTTCAACATTTTGACCTTAAATTTTTTCGCACTAAAGTTGGCTTCAAAGTTACCTCTGGCTTATTTACAAAGAGAGAAGCATCCGCTAATATTAATAAAATCCAGCTAATCCGCTGGGAAGATTCTATTCTAAAAAGACTATTTGGCATTTTTCAATTGGGCTTATTTCAAGCTTCTAGTGCGGCGGTCAATACTCGCCAGTCCATAAATATCCCTGGTTGTTATGCCCATCAAATTAATACAGTAAGGGCTACTTATTTTCCAGCAGAACAGCACCTTAATTATAGCATGCATGGAATTAGTCCACTTATCATTGGCCGTAGAGTGATGTATTTAGGAGGTATTCCTATGGCTATTTTATTGCTTAATGCTTATTTTAATCAATCTATTTGGATGGCTGTTGCCGCCTTACTTTGGCCGATTTTCATCTATTTTACTAGCCGAGTTTATCATCAAAACTGGAAATTCCATCTAAGCGAAGAAGGTATTTTAACGGAACATGGTATGCTGGGAACTCAATTTACCTTATTAAAATGGTATAAAATCCAAGCTGTAAAAGTTCGACAAAGTATTTATCAACGTAGGCATGCCGTGGCAGATTTGTACTTTTATACAGCCGCAGGTTCGGTTCGGATTCCCTATATACCGCTTGAAAAAGCACAGAAAATCACTAATTATGTGTTGTATAAAGTGGAAGTGGATAATCGGAGTTGGATGTAAGCGTTCAAAACAAAATCATGAAAGTTTTCCAATTATTCCTCTTATTCGTTTTTGGTATCAATTTCCTCCAATGTCAATCAGTGCCAGCTATTGATGATTTATCGATTATTCCCGAAGTAACCGAGGCAGACAAAAAGTATGCGAATGTCTATAAAATTTTAGACGGAACATGGAAAGGGCAATTTAAGATTTATACCGATAGTAAAAGAAAGCAAAAAAAAGCCATTGACTTAAAAAATATTGGCCTTAAAAATTTAGAAAAAAAAGGATTAACGCTTAATTCAACGATAGAAGTTGAGCAAATTTATACTTCCGTAACACCTTATTTTCAGCGGGTTCTGATTACTGATTTTTATCCAGAGAGTGGTCAAAAAGTGGTGGCTAAAGGGGTCAATAAAGTAGAGAATGGACAACTACTTTGCGTGGTTATTAAACCTGATGATACCGTAATTCATGATGGGTATTTAGAAAGTAGAAATACGATTATCTGGCAAAGGGCGTTAAAAACACCTCAGAAAGTAGAATATTTTCGAGAAACAGTAGATGAAAAATTTTATGAAATTATTGGTTGGGGCTATTATAGTGAAGATAATTTGTCGCTAAGCCCGCCTTTTTGGTTTCATGGAAAATATGAGCGAGTTGAATGAGGAGAAAAGAAATTAGCGACTATTTTTATTCGTTTTAAATTGAAAATCAAAAATGTAAAATTCAAAATTTAAAAGTAAAAAATAGTACGTATTCATTAATTGTCAATACTTTGTGAATTCATCGTTCCCTAAATCCCTTCCTGCAACTTCCGCATCTGTTCCATAAAAGCAGGTCGTCTTCGTCGAGAAACTTCAATATTCATACCATCATCCATTACTAAATAACCACCATATCCTTTTACGAATTTTTGCATGTAATTTAAATTAATGACATGTCGTTTGTGAACTCGATAAAAATTCATGGGTTCTAATAATTCTTCATACCATTTGATGGTTCGAGAAGCAGTGATTTTACTACCATTTTTCAAGTAGATATGGGTATAATTATCTTCTGCTTCTAAACGCAATACATCTCGAATATGCACAAAATAAATACCATCAACCGCTGAAATACTTAGTTTTTCAAAAGCATTAGGGTTATTATACACCTTAGAAAAAAGGTCATATCTCTTTTGAATTTCTTCGTTTTGCTCTGGTATCCTACTAACCGCCTCGATTAATTCATCTGCATCAATCGGTTTCATAATAAACCCAATGGAGGCATATTGACAAGCCTTAATGGCATACTTTTCAAATGCCGTCACAAAAATTAATTCAAAATTAACTTGTGGCAGTTGATTTAAGGCTTCGAAAACCAATCCGTCTTGTAGGTGAATATCTAGGAAGGCTACATTAGGTTTTAAATCAGGTTTTTTAAACATTTTCACTGCTTGCGCAACACTATTTGCTTCCGCAACGACTTTTACCTCAGGGCAATTAGCTTTTATTAGATTCTTTAAATTATTTAATCCGTCTAATTGATCTTCTACAATAACTGCTCTTATCATTTGTGTAATTGTTTTGTCATAGAAGTTTAATCCATTCTTAATGAGTCACCAAGCTACTTAACTTTTTAAAGTTGCGCAACTTTATGGTCTAAAAAATAAAATACTTTTAGGCTAACCTTACTAAATTGGTATAAATTTAGTTAAATCTAAAAATGAATAGTTCAAATATCAAGCCTCTGATTGTTAAACCTAAAAATAGGCCTTCCTTAATTTTCCAAAATAAATATTTTCATCAAGGAATTAAAGGAATTTTGGCAGCATAATATCTACCGTCATTTTCCAAAACCACAGGCGTATCTGTCAACATTTTATACCTTGCTTTTAGATTCTTTAACCCTATTCCTGTTGATGTCCTATTCCCTCCCCTAAGTTGTAAATTATTTTCTACTTTCAAATAATTTTTTTCATTGGAAATGGAAATCTTCAAAGGCATTTCTTCTGAAATAATATTATGCTTGATCGCATTTTCTATTAATAATTGAAGTCCGAATGGCGGCAATTGCAGTGGCAATTTACTTTTAGCAATTCTAACTTGAATTTGTAGACTTTTATCAAAACGCATTTTCTGTAAAAACAAATAAGATTTAATAAACTCTAACTCTTGCTCTAATGGAATCGTTAATTCCTCGTTCATTTCTAGTAGTGTCCTAAAAACTTTTGAAAATTGTTTCGTGAATTTTACCGCTGTTTGTGGACTTCTAGGAATTAAAGAAGATAAAATATTCATGCTATTGAACAAAAAATGCGGATTGATTTGATTTTTAAGGATTTCATATTGTGATAATATATGTTCTTTTTCCATTCTCGCCGTCTTAATCATTAACTGACTATTCTCCAACTCTAAAGTTTTGTTTCTTCCTCTTAAAGCATACGTTTCTAAAGCTTTATCTAAAATCACTCGCAATTCTTTAACATTCCACGGTTTGGTTATAAAATGACTGACCTTTCCTTTATTAATCGCATCAATAATAGATTGAATATCACTATATCCCGTCAAGACCATTCGAATAATATCCGGATATTTTTCACTGATTTGCTCAAATAACTCCACACCCGTCATTTTGGGCATCCGTTGGTCACTTATTACTAAATCTATCCTGGTATCCCTAAGCATATTCAAAGCTTCTTCTCCGCTTTTCGCTGTATGAATTTCATAATAGCGCCGTAATACCGCACGAAAGGCCGTTAAATTATCTTGCTCGTCATCCACATATAATATATGGTATTTTTTGTCCATGATTGTGTCTTTAAAGCTTGCAGTTATTTAGGTTTGCTACTCCTCTTTAACCGCTAAGATAGTATTTTTGATTCTGCCCACAAAGCAGGATTTAAATTAATCGACTATATTTGCGCCGCCAAAGGCAATTCAATTTATTACGCATAGAAATTACAATCCGTAAAATGAAAAAAGAGGTATTAAAACCCAAGAAAGTAAACGATTCAAGAACAATAATGACAGAAATGGTGATGCCCAATGACACCAATCCTTCTGGTAATTTAATGGGTGGAAACCTCATGCGTTGGATGGATATTGTTGCTTCTGTAGCAGCAGGTAAACATTGTGAATCTGAAGTAGTTACCGCATCCGTTGACCATGTTTCTTTTACCAAACCTATTTTCAAAGGAGATATTGTCACCTTAAAAAGTGCCATTACTAGAACATTTAATTCCTCCTTAGAAGTTTATGTAGAGGTCTTTGCTGCAAATATGAAAGGTGGGAATAATAGAATGTGCAATCATGCCTATTTTACTTTCGTAGCATTAACAGATGATTTGCAGCAAACAAAAAGAGTACCTAAAGTAATTCCATTAACTAGAGAAGAAGAAAAATTATTTGAAGGTGCTGAACGGAGAAGGGAATTGCGCTTAGTACTAAGCGGTCGTATGAAACCAGCAGAGGCAAAAGGGATTAAAGAGTTTTTTAAGGATTTGTAATTAGTGCAGTAGGCAGTAAGAAAGTAGCAGTTTGCAGTTAGTGCAGCTTATTACAAAAAAACTATAGGGTGAACGAAAAGTCGTTTTTATAATATGTAATCGGCTAGTAAAAGCTGATGCCGATAGCTATCGGCATAAAATATAGGTTTGAAGATGCAATCCATAGCCGTCAGGCTAAGAAAATTATTACTGATAGTCAACGATTTATGCAGGTGTCGATGTTTGAAGATTTTATCTTCAAACCAATATTCTTTAGGTTTTTAACCTAATTAGCTTTAAAAAACATCTAAATTAAATCGTTAACCTGACGGCTATGGATGCAATCTTCAAACATCGACCACCAGTCTTTTCAATGAGTTATATATTATGATTTTGACTTTTCGTTCGCCCTAAAAAAACTATTACTTATTTAACTTTTGATACAATAATTCAGTCAGATTTTGAAATTGATGAGTTATAGTAGTGTCCCACTCATAACTCATCACTTATCATTCATCACTCAACTACCCGACCATCTGGTCAACAGAAAAATGGAAACTTCCTTCAATCGCTGCATTCTCATCAGAATCGGCACCATGAACTGCATTTTCGCCAATGCTAGTTGCGTATAATGCTCTAATAGTACCAGCCTCTGCATCCGCAGGATTTGTAGCACCAACTAGTTTTCTAAAGTCTGCTACTGCATTCTCTTTTTCCAAAATAGCCGCTACAATCGGGCCACTAGACATAAACTCTACTAATTCTCCATAAAATGGACGTTCTGCGTGTACTGCATAAAATTTACCCGCAACACTTGGTGTTAAATGCGTCAATTTCATCGCAATAATCTTAAATCCAGCCTTATTGATTTGTGCCAAGATAGCGCCAATATGTCCAGCTTTTACAGCATCAGGCTTAATCATCGTGAAAGTTCTATTCGTAGCCATCGGGATATTATTTTTTAATTTAAATTAATGAATATTTATTATTAATTGATTAACAAATTTTTATAAAAAAACACTTATTTATTAATAGTTATTTTCAATAAAAATCTTTGTTGCTTTCTCAAAAGCGGTGCAAAAGTATAAAATCTAAAAACAAGATGCTGGAAAAACGTATTAATTTTTAAAATGATCGTATTTTTGCAAAATACCAGTGCTGTCAAAAGTTAGCAAATTAAGTTTCTCTGTTTTTTGTTTAATCGCAAATAGCTTTCGGAGTAATCAATTATAACAATTTCCGAGTAAAAAAACTTATATCTGCTTGTTCAAGTCCATAAAAATTAGGAATTTCGCAGGCTGAAAAATATACTCAAATGGAAGAAAAGTTAGTCAAAGTCAAAGAATTATTATCCAGTCCAAAAAAAATTGTGATTACCTCTCATCGTAATCCTGATGGAGATGCCATGGGATCTAGTCTAGGTTTACAATTATTTTTAGATCAATTCGGTCATGATACTACAGTCGTATTACCTTCTGATTATCCTGAATTTGTCGCTTGGATGAAAGGCAGTGAAAAGATTTTAATACATGATGATACACCACAAGCAGCAGATGAAAAACTAAAAGCGGCAGATATTATCTTCATTCTGGATTATAATGGTTTGGATAGAGTTGATAAAATGGGAGAAGTCATTGGCGCTTTGACAGATACCACTAAAATCATGATTGATCATCATTTATATCCAGATGACTTTTGTGATTATACCTTTTCAGATGTCACGGCAAGTTCAACTTGTGAAATGATTTACGATTTTATCATTGGTCTGGAAGAACAAGAAAAATTGACCATTCCTTTAGGCGAATGCCTTTACTCTGGCATCTTGACAGATACTGGTTCTTTTAAATATAGTACTTCTTCTAAATTATTTAGAGTCGTCGCTGGCCTAAAAGATATGGGCGTGGATGATACGATGCTGCAAAATTTATTATTCAATAGTTTACCTGAAAAAAACTTGCGATTATTAGGCTATTGTTTAAATAACTGCATGGAAATTTTACCTGAATATAAAACGGGGATTATTTCTTTGACCAAAGAAGATTATGAGCATTTTGATATTCAAAGAGGAGACACAGAAGGCATCGTTAATTATTTATTGATGATGAAGGAGATAAAATTGGCTGCCTTTATTACCGAGCAGCCTACCATCGTCAAAATATCTTTGCGCTCAAAAGGTGACTTTTCTGTCCAAGAAATAGCTAAAAAACATTTTAGAGGTGGCGGTCATAAAAATGCCTCTGGTGGTGCCTCTTTCAAAGGACTTCGGTCAACCATCAATAAATTTAAACGGGTATTACCCGACTATAAAGAAGCATTGAATCAACTTTAATCGTTGATTTTTAATTAATATTTAACCTAGCAAAATGGGAAGGGAATTTTTTTCTTTCCCATTTTGATTTTTTAATCTTTCATAAAATTATTAATGAGATATTCATTATTTTTATTTGCTTTATGTTTAACCTGGGCTTGTCAAACTGAAAAAGCAAAAGTAACTCCTTCTGGTTATACCTATATCCACCATATCCAAACCAATGGCCAAAAGCCATTAGTTGGTGAAGAAGCAGTATTTGTAGTAGATATTAGAAATGATTCTACCATTGTCAATTCCACTAGAGACCAAGGAAAACCTGCAAGAGTACTAATTCCTGAGGGGGACCAACCTGCTCGCTCTATTTCTCCAATTGTCGAAGCATTAATGTTAATGTCTGTTGGAGATAGTTTAACTGTTATGCAATCAGTTGATTCTTTCCCAAGAAAACCACCAGGGTTCGAAACATCTAAATTTGTTCATTATGACATCGTGCTAGAAAGCATTACTTCCAAAGAAGAAATTGAAAAGGAAAGAGCGGCTCAATTAGCAAAAATGGAAACTTCTAAATTAAGAGAAGGAGAAGTTGGTCAACAAACTCAAGATATTCTAACAAAATATAAAGCCAATACTTTAGCAGATCTAAAATCTACGGAAAGTGGCTTAAAATATTATGTAATTGAAGAAGGAACTGGCAAGCAAGTAGTCAATGGTAGTATGGCAAATGTTCATTATTACGGAGTTACCACGGATGGTAATATGTTTGACAACTCTTTTAAAGCAGGTAGAGCTTACCCTGTTCCTGTCGGTCAAGGTAGAGTAATTAGAGGCTGGGATGAAGGCTTACAATTATTCAAAGGAGGAACTAAAGCTATTTTATTCATTCCTGGAGCATTGGGATATGGTGCGGCAGGTAGCCCTCCAAATATTGGCCCTAATGCAGAATTGGTCTTTTATGTAGAGTTGGAAGAAGTCAACTAACTTTATACTTCTTTAAAAGATGTACATTAAGCAGGTTGACAAAAATAGCTTAATTTCTTTTTTTGGGGTATGATTGCAAGATTGCATGATTGTATACGAGACTTACGCAATCATGCAATCTCACAATTACACATTGTTTTTTATTTTAGGTAAGCTAAAACGAAAATCAATTATTTATTTCATTGGAGCAAAAGTGCTCATAAACCGGTATATCATGACTTCAGATCAGCTAAAAGATTTGCAAGAAAGATTGGGACTTTTGGGGAGGTATCTTTGACGTCGAGAATCGAAGATTACAAATAGAAGAAAAGGAACAAATCAGTCTCGACCCTACATTTTGGAATGATCCAAAAAAAGCAGAGGTCGTGATGAAAGAGATTAAAATTCATAAAAGTTGGGTTGGTAAATTTGAGCGGGTTAAAACTATCCTCGAAGAATTAGAAATCCTTAGTGAATTTCAAAAAGAGGGAGAAGCTACAGTCGAAGAAGTAAGCCAACAGTACGCAGAAACGTTAAAAGCAGTAGAAGATTTAGAATTCCGCTCTACGCTTAATAAAAAGGAAGATGAACTTCATTGTATTCTACAAATTAATTCTGGTGCAGGAGGTACAGAATCTGATGACTGGTCTTCTATGCTACTCCGTATGTATATGATGTGGGCGGATAAACAAGGCTTCAAAGTCAGCGAACTCAATCGAGTAGATGGTAGTGTAGCAGGCATTAAATCTGTAGAATTGGAAATCAAAGGCGATTTTGCCTATGGTTTGCTAAAAGGAGAAAATGGCGTGCATAGATTGGTTCGAGTTAGTCCGTTTAATTCTCAAGGAAAACGAATGACTTCTTTCTCTTCTGTTTTTGTCCAGCCTATGGTCGACGATACTATTGAAATTACTGTTAATCCAGCTGATATAGAATGGGACACTTTTAGAGCAAGTGGAGCTGGTGGGCAACACGTTAATAAAACAGAATCAGCGGTAAGGGTTCGACATTTACCCACTGGTTTAGTCGCAGAATGCCAAGAAGAACGTTCTCAACATTTGAATAGGGCTAAGGCAATGACTATGCTTAAATCTCGATTGTATCAGTTGGAACTCCAGAAACAATTAGCGGAACGAGATGCTGTAGAGGCAGAAAAGATGAAAAATGAATGGGGTTCTCAAATTCGTAGTTATGTCTTGGACGATCGCTGGGTAAAAGATTTGCGAACGAATTATAAAGTACATAACCCTGATAAAGTTTTAAATGGTGATTTAGATGAGTTTATTAAAGCTTATTTAATGTCGGGTAAGGTGGATAGTTAGGCTGTAGCAAAAATTTAATTTGCTTTATTCTAAGCGCGAATCACCCCTTTTAATTAATAATATCGCTCAAACAGGGTGACTGTTCCAAACAGTCGCCCTGTTTTAAGTTACAAAACAGTTAACAAAGTCCTGCTATCTATTTTTTCTCTCCAAACCAAACAATTATTTGAAATAATGGAACGTTTGACAATTGAACCAAAATATAATTCATGAGATTTATTCTTTTATTAAGTTTTCTTTATTGCGCTTTTAATAATGCTTACGCCCAAGGAACGGAAATATTCTCGACCCAAGAAGCAAATTTAGTAGCATTATCTACTCAATTTGTTAAAGACAGTCTTCGGGAAAATCGGATTGCTGCTGCTGATCAATTCAGTCAAGCGTTAACCACAACGCTTCAGCAAAAAGGGTCTTTTAATTATCCGTTTGAAGCCATCAAAGCAGTATCTATCCAATATCCAGCAGATAGTACCTTCCGAATTTTTACTTGGCAATTGTATGTGGATAAAAATGACTATCGTTATGGCGGAATCATTCAAGTAAATCAGCCAGGAAATCAACTATTTTCGCTTAATGACCAGTCAGCAGAAATCGCCCCCTACGATTTAGAATTTGATGTACTTGGGCCGAGTGACTGGTACGGAGCAATTTATTTTAATATCCAAGAATATCCAACTGCCGATGGTAATAAGTATTTACTTTTTGGTTTTGATGGGTATGAATTTTTTAGTAAAAGAAAAATTGTAGAGGCATTTTATTTTGACGAATCCGGGCAACCTGTTTTTGGCGCACCCGCTTTTGCAAAAACTGCTGAAGGGTATGAAGCATCTACTAAAAATCGGCTTTATTTGGAATATTCGGCAGAAGTCGCCGCTAGATTGAATTATGACGCTCAGTTAGAAATGATTATTTTAGATAATTTAGTGTCGATGCGTAGCCCATATAAAGGTGCAGGCAACGTCAATATCCCAGATGGTAGCTATGTCGGTTACCAATTAAAAAATGGCGTTTGGGAATATGTAGAAAAGGTATTTAATCTTGTTTCAGAAAAACCACCCGCGCCACGTAGGGTATTCAATGACAATAGTACCCAAAAAGATTTATTTGGTAAAACCTCGAGAAGAAAAAAACGAGATAAGAAAGTACCTTTAAAAAATTAAGTACTTTTAAAACTAATAGGTTCGCCAAACAATGATATGATAAAACCGAATATAATAAAAATAGCCCTTCTCTGATAATCAGAGAAGGGCTATTTTTTTCTAAAATCTGTTTAATTTAGAAGGATTCTTGATGTGTTGGATAACTCTATTCACTTTACTCAATATGAAGCAAACCGTAAGCAAATATACTGATTTACAATAATTTATCCATATTACTTAAAATGATTACTTTAGTCATATTTTAATATAAAACAATATTTTAACTTTTTTATCCTATCACACATTCTAAAATTTAATTAAAATTATTTTATCAAAATTATATTGGAGATAGTCAAGATATCGGACACGTAAAAAGGTTAAAAGAGCTTATCTTACAA
>JAFMDF010000595.1 GCA_017857395.1 Bacteroidota bacterium
ATCTGTTTTTGGCGTATTTATTAAAAATACTTAATACCTACTAATAGTCAACTAGATATATATTATGTATTTAAAATAATTACATAAAATATTAATATCAAATCAATAAATATTAATTATTTAGCATATATATAATTAATTATCAAAGACTTATACTATCATTTTTTTACACTATTTCTGATTTTTGGAATCATTTTTGTGTAAACACATTATATATATAGTATTCGCCCTCTTCCTATAATTCCCCCCATTAAAAAATCACAGAAATATGTCTAAAAATCGCTATTTTGATTTATAGATATTTATTTCTTTTATTTTATTTTAAAGGCTTCTTATTAACTAAATACGCAAAACCCCACATTGTAAAACGTTCGTTTTAAATTTAATACACCGCAATCTCGTATCAATGATACATTTTTGCAAAATCCTTAACTTTAGAACATCGACTCCCGCTCTATTAGCACAAACTATGCATTAAACACACTGGATTAATACTCAAATCATAACCCTTCTCTCCCCCTTTAGGTCAGTTTAGTTTTTTACATAATTCATTAGCTTCTCTAACTTTTATGGGAGGTGTAACTAAATAACAAACAGTTTTTTACAATTTATCTATTCTCATGAAAAACAAGTTTTTTGCATTAATGCGAACAGGGCTTTGTATGTCCATTGCTATTCTGTTATTATCATTCACGCCAAAAGAAACATTTTTTGAGCGAATATTCTCTTCGCTCAAAAATAAACTTTCTCTAAATGTCCAACCATTTTTATCTGGCAATAATCAATCAATTTCAATTGTTACCGCTAGTGCTAGTTCTGTCTGCACCAACTTAGCAGCAGATGCAGTAGGAGGACAGGTTTGGGAAGATTTTAACTTTGATGGGGATAATAGTACCGAAGCCAAAATATATGGCGTTGCTGGTATCGAAGTTATGCTTTATAATGCAGCTAATAAAGTAGTAGCCACAGGCACTACGGATTTAGAAGGGCAATATTTATTTGCCAATCTTTCAGATAATAAATATAGAGTAGAATTCAACATACCTGAGGGAATGGGCAGTTATACAAAAGCCTCCGTTTCAGGTATAAATAATCAAACAACTGTTCAGTTCGTAGCCCCAGGGAATTGCGCCAATTTAGGCGTAGGAAATCCTAGTCGATATTGTGATGCTACTCCTCACTTAATCACTCCTTGCTATATTAGTGGAGAACCAACTAGTGGTGGAACTGCGGGAGCTGGTGAAGTGCTCGTTAGTTATCCTTACGCAGCAGGGGCAAGTAAAACGGATGTTAATGTACTCGCAGTTAATAGCGAAATGGGTAGTACTTGGGGAGTTGCTTATGCACGAACTTCTCAGGATGTTTTTGCTGCTGCTATGATGAAAAGACATGCAGGATTCGGGGCATTAGGTATTGGAGGTATTTATCGAGTTAATCATGCTGACCCTACCAATCCTGTAGTAGAAGAATGGTTAGATTTAGCTGCTGAAGGCGTAAATGTTGGCAGTGACCCTAGAACTTATTTACTACCTGATGCAGCTGATAAAAGTAGCCATGATGCTGCTGCCTTTGATGCTGTTGGTAAAATTGGGCTCGGTGATATAGACCTTTCAGAAGACGAAAAGACATTATATGTGCTTAACCTAAATAATAATGGGTCAATAGTTGCCGTAGATATTGAGAACAAAACTGTCACCAAAAATATTCCTATTCCAAATCCAGCTTTAGGTTGTGGCTCATCCGATGACGTCAGACCTTGGGCTTTGAGTGTTTATAAAGGCGCCATTTATGTTGGTTTTGTCTGTAGTGGGCAAACTGCAGGCGGTGGAGATATGCAATTTTTTATCCAAAAATATGATGGAAGCACTTTTACCACTGTCGTGAATGAATCTTTAAATTATGAGAAAGGATTTGTGCATGCCTCTTATAATAAGACTGGTCCACCAGAAGTTTGCAAAAATTGGGAAACTTGGATTGCTGATTTTAGCGAGATGCATACCGCAGGTGTCACCAGCAGTGGCCCTCGTTGGTGTAGACCTCAACCTATTTTATCAGACATAGAATTTGATGTAGATGGTTCTATGATTCTGGCTTTCATGGACAGAACGGGTCACCAAACAGGATATCAACAAGCAACAACTGACGTCAATGATTCAACCTTAGGACATGGATATGTTGGTGGAGATATTCTAAGAGTTTATAATAATAATGGCACCTACGTATTGGAAAGTGGCGGTAAGACACTAGATGGTAAAGGTGCAGGATTAAATAATTTACCAGGTAGTGTAAACGGGGATACCATCGTCCAAGGACCAGGAGGCGGAGAATTTTATAATGGAGAAGCATTTATCAGTGCTGGTAAACATATTCATCAAGAAACGACTCTAGGAGGCATTACCTTTTCACAAAATGATAATGCGGTTGCCTTAAATGTAATGGATCCTGAACAATATTTTTCAGGCGGTACCATGTGGCTGAATAACACTACTGGAGAAAAAGAACGAACCTTTACTTTATACATTTCTCATGCGAGCCTTACACCAACTCCTCAAATTGGTAGTTTTGGGAAAGCTGCTGGTTTAGGTGACCTAGAATTAGCCTGTGCCCCAGCACCTATTGAAATAGGCAATTATGTTTGGCATGACGTAAATTCGGACGGTATCCAAAACCCAGATGAAGAAGGTATTGATGGCATAACGGTAGAATTAATAAAAGAAGGGGTAAAAATTGCCACTACAACTACTCAAAATGGCGGACAATACTATTTTAATAAAGATGGAATAAGCAATCAAAATTGGGAAACTCCAGGTGATAAAGTCCTGCCGAACATGGAATATTGTGTTCGGATTGCTTTAACAGATACGGCTTTAGAGGAGCGTGCGCCTACGACTGCCAACGCAGATAAAACACCAAATGGAGATGCTAGAGATAATGACGCTGAATCTATTGATGGATATGCCAAAATTACCTTAACTACTGGTAGCGCTGGAGAAAATGCCCACGAATATGATTTTGGCTTTACCTCGACTATCTGCCTAG